>JAYUOQ010000213.1:0-11325 GCA_043760685.1 Armatimonadota bacterium
AGCTTCGCTACCGACGTTTTCCCCTGGCTGTTGAGCGAAAAATTGAGCCAACTTTGGTTCGTTGCGCCAATACTTGAAATCGGCATCGGAATCTGTCTGCTCATTCCTAAAGTCCGAATTGTCGGGCTGATTGGAGCAATAGGGATCAATCTCTCGATGCTGTTCGTTCTCGGTCCGCTCAATCAAAACTTCAATACCGTTGTATGGCCGTGGAATGTTTGCCTCCTCGTGGCTTCGCTTATCGTATTTCTCAAGTCATCCGACGCCATTCTGTTGAGAACTTGGGAAACGAACATCGGCAAATTCATCATCATCCTGGTCGGAATTATGCCAGGGTTCAACTTCATAGGCATGTGGGATGACTATCTATCTGCTCAGCTCTATGCTGGGTCAACAAAGGAAGGATTCGTCTTTCTGACTCCCAAGGGACTTGATAGTGTTCCGAAATCATACCGACCTTATGTCACGATGCAAAAAGATCGAACTGGATTTGATCTTATCGAATGGTCTTCTTCCGAACTAAATGTCCCTATTTATCCCGAATTCAGGGTCTACAGGGCCCTCGTCAGAAAGTTGGTCGAACAAGGCATTCCCGAAAGCGAAATGACCCTCATCGTTAATGACCGACCCGCAATCTGGAATTCTAAGGTCGAATATCGAAAAGAGCCTATTCGATAACGCCAAAAACAAGAACTTTTCCTTGACACATACACCGATGATCGCTACTATAGAGTTAAGAAGTCTCAATGATTCCTATATTTTTGGCAATATCAGTTCGGTGCACAAATCTCGAAGTCGGACCGGGAAAAGCATTCGCTCGAATTGAACCGGCGGTCGCGGCCGCGAATACTGGCGATACGATTCTGGTTTATCCCGATCCATCCGGATATCCCGGCACTGCGGTTCGAATTCAAACTCCTTCGATAACGATTCGGGGAGTCAATAGCCAGCCAGTTACTGTAACGGGTACCGGATTCGATTACTCCGGTGCCGGGTCAGTACCTCGCGCCATTATTCAAATTGACCCAACCGGTACGGGAGCCAAGATTCAGAACCTCAACTTATCAGACGCCCACAACCAATCGTTCAACGGCGCCGGGATCAGAATCCAAGCCGCAAATGACGTAACTCTCAGCGATTGCATCATCCACGGCAACGACATGGGAATCATGTCGAATGGACAAACTGACAATCCAACCGCAGGCTCAAATCAACGCATCGAATACTGTCGAATTGAAAACAATGGCAATCTAAGCGATCCCGGTTTTAACCACAACCTTTACCTTGGTGGAACAAGTGCTTTCCTGAGTCATTGCGAAGTCGCCCGAGCCCTGACTGGGCACAATGTAAAAAGCCGAACGCATTATCTTCAAGTGGAGGCATGCTACATCCATGATTCTGCAAATCGGGAAATCGACCTGCCCGAAGCTTGGGATACCGTTCGCTCAAACTCAAATGCAGTCTTGATCGGCAATCGAATCGTCAAAGATCCAAACTGCATTGGAAACCGAGGAGTAATATTCTTCGGAAAGGAGTCGGGCATCAGAAACGGAAACCTCTATCTGCTTTGCAACACCATCGTAACGCCATTTTCTTCCCCTGTCATCCTCATCAACTTCCAGATGTCACAAGTGGTTGCAACGAGAAACATCTTTCTCAACTCCCAACAAAATCAGGCAACTTTATTGTCGAGCCCTGATCCTAACCAAATATTTGTGCCTTCCCAAAATATGGTCAGTCGAGGCTACGGCAGATTGCCGGGAGAAAACAACTGGAGCAAAGATCTCGCCGAATCTTTTGGATTGGTCATTCCTCCGTATCTTTATCCGGGGTCAATACCGGGCAAAGAAATATCCGTCAGTTGGCTCGATGGAAATGGAACCAAGCAAAATGGAAAGGCGGCTATCGGCATGAGTTCTGTCGTTGGACCAAGGTCTGGCTAATTGCTTTTTGCGTACGGGCATTAATGATCTGTGAGAAAATCCTCGCTCAAAAGAGCCAAATCGTGACCATTGATTCATGGATGGTCATGACTTCATCAATTCGGAGTCATTAGGGGTATGGATCGACTTAAAATGGCGATCCTTAGATTAGAGAGGATTTCCTTCACCATGAATACAAGGCATTTTAATTGGACGACTTTAGCAGGTTTTGTCATATTTTCGGCAGCATCTGCTTCACCTACAAAGCCGTTCCAGATAAGTAATCAAGTCCAGAACTCGGTTTCTGGCTCAGCAATTGCCTATCCATGGGCGTTCGAAAAGGGTACGGATACCGCTCGGAAGTCGGTTTATAGAACCGTTTCTGAGATTGCCCAAAAGGCAAATTATGCGACAGTTTCTTACGAAGTTGCCCATTCAAACTGGACAGTGGCAGAATACAGAACTCCCACCGTCAAAAGCTTGATCAACACTTCGATATTGCGAACCTTTGGAGACACTCTTCGCGCGAACGTCGTTATTTACGGTACGACCTCGTGGCACACCCGCAGCATATGGGTAAACGCAGGTCCGAAAACAATTTCCACCGCCACCGTGAATGTTTATGTTTTAGACGTGGCAACCGGCAACGTAATCTACAACCGCACAAATATAACAGGTCGAAGCGATGAGAAGTCGAATGTACTCAGGGTTGCCGGCGCAATTCTCCTTACACCGCTCGTAACTGCAGTCAGTGGAGGGCCAGCAGCGCCCCAAGAGGAGCGAGCGGCTCAGGTTGCTTTGGTAAAAGCATTTGCAGATTGGAACATGCTTCCTCGAACAAAATAAGCAACATTTGTCCTGGAATGGAGTAACTTAAGCTATGGATCGACCTTCAAAAGCCGACATCAAAGCTGCTCTCGAGAAATTAAAGGGCAACACCCCTAACTCGTCAGGCAGTAAAGAACAAACCGTTGGAAAACTCGCACCTAAAAAATCGAGTCAACGGATTCGTAAACAAGGAGTGTAAACCAACATCGGAGATAGAAAACCTAAGAAAACCTCGTCAGGAAGCGGAGACGCTTTTAAGGCGAAGCAAGCCAAAACAACCGCAAATCGACCACCAGAAGCCCCCAAGGGCGATATGGGAAAGAAGAAATAGTCTTTAGCAACAATTGAGCCCATTTCTGGGCTCAATTGATTTTTCGCTGATGGATACAATAGATATTGATGTCGGACGTCAAGTTTCAATATCTGAGGAAAGTCCTACCTGCAACAAAACTCGATGATACGGAATCCGACATTGAGTTGCGGACCCGAGCGGTTCTCAATCTGCTCTTTAGCGAATGCAAACTTCGGATAACTGACCAGACCATTCCGGTCGATCCCGCGAACTGTCCCAATTGTGACCGCCTTGTCAGAGAAGGCAAGAGCCCATACTGTTCCGAAGAATGTCGTGAGAATTCAGCCTTCGTGCGCCAATTTCGCCACGCTATCGTTACCAACGCAATCCTAGATCCCGAGAAGCAAGCCGCCCTTGGGCAAAAGCTCTGGTATGTCCTCGGCGGCGGATATCCTTGTCGAGACGCGCTAGTTCCCGAACGGGTAAGGCTCAAAGTCATCGAACGAGAAGGGAATAAGTGCCAACAATGTGGTGCAAAAGCAACCACAATTGACCATTCAGGTAGCGGCTGAAACCGCCCAATTAATCTGCGCGCCGTGTGCGCGCTTTGCAATAGAACCAAAGACTACGGCGACCTAGCCTTCCGATCAAGCTCGGCATTTCAAACTCGCTTGGCTGATCTGTCGTTTCGCACTCGAAACAATACCCCGATTCGAGTCTGCGACGATCCCGAGAACTGGGATTGGCGAGGCTACTTAAGAAATCGAAGCCAACAAGCGAATACTCCAGCTTAAAGCTTAAATTGGTTGTCCACCATAGGTTTACAAAGCTTGCTTTAAGTTTCACTAATTATCGGAGCAGAATGGTAGTATTCGGCTATGATCGCAATGCTGATTCTGCCACTGCTTGCGACCCAGTTTCGCCCATTTCCCCTAATTCCAAAGCCGACCGCAAGCACCCTCAAGTGGACCAGACCCGTCATCTGTGAGATCCCGAACAACTTTGCCGAAGGCATCTTTAAGTCCGGTAAAGCCGATGCAAAGAATTTCAGCCCTCCCATCCGCTTTTATAAAGATTACAAAGAAGGTTTCAAGATTTCGATTACTCGCCAGCAAATTGGCATCCTATCGAAGTCGGGCCTCAATCAATCGATGGCGGTCGAATACCTTTCCCGCTTAACCAAGATCAACAATGGCGCCAAGGTTCTGCCAACCGGAACCGTTGAGCTTCGACCTAAAGTTGCGTGGCGAGGAGTTCACCTCTTCGTCGGTCCAAAAGCCCTTGCATTCCACAAGAAGCTCTGGACTAAAGTGCTCCTCCCCCTTGGTTTCAACAAAGCCGTCCTTCAGTGCGAACAAACCGAATGGAAGTGCCTCCCGAACCTAAAAGGAGGCATCAGCATGAAGCGCGAAGACCTACGCAAGTTATGTGACTGGTATCGAAGTGTCGGAGTCGAAGTGATTCCTCTCATCCAAAGCTTTGGTCATGTCAAATGGCTCAACAACAACGGGGCAAACCGAGATCTCTTTTTGAATCCAAATGTTCCGTTCGCCGTCGACCCTAGAAAGCCGAGAGTCAAGCAACTCTACTCAAAGCTCTGGAAAGAAGTCATCGAAGTAACAAAACCGAGAACCATTCACGTCGGCCTCGATGAAGTAGATTTTCGCGGCTTCCCAAAGGATCCCGAACTGTTAACTAAGCTTTGGAAAATTCAAGTGCCATTTCTTGCCTCGATAGCCAAACAAAACAAAGTAACCATGATGCTCTGGGGTGATGAATTGCTTGCCCCCGAAGAAGGAACTGCTCCCCACCAAGCCAAAACCGTGGAAGAGGCAAAGGAGCGACGGCTCTCTATTCCCAAGGGGTCATACATTTGTGATTGGCATTACCAAAAGAACGCCGATCCAAAGCTCTACGAAAAATCCCTAGAGCTCTTTCAGAACGAAGGATTCCGCCCAATAGCTTCCTCATGGTTTGAGCCAGAAAACATTCGCGGATTCAATTTAGCCGCAATATCTGCCGGTGCAGGCACACTCCAAACCACTTGGGCTGGATACGAAAGCAACGAAAATGTTATGTCCAAGAACCTTGGACAGTTTTCCGCCATGGTATTAGCCGCTGACTACGCCTGGAGTGGACGAACCGAACTCCCAAGCAAAATAGGATATGACCCCGCCAAGGTTTTCAATCGGCTTTATAAAGGCAAACTTTAAACTTCTTAACCTTAAGACAAATTGGATTCAACCCATAATTAGGTTGTCCAAGACGCACAAAAATGAATCTCTCCAAACTCAACGAAATCCTCAATTGGTCGGTTCGCGTCGGAAAAATGTTTGGCATCCCAGTCAGCCTCCACATTTCCCTCCTGTTCTTCCTTTTCCCACTACTTCGAGACAATGGGCTTGGTCCAGTCCTAACTCTCGAATACATTCTGTTGGTAATTGTCTCGGTTCTGCTCCATGAGCTTGGTCACGCATTTGCCGCCAAACACTATAAATTGACTGGACTTTCAATCATGCTTCACGGGTTCGGTGGCTTCGCAACCTCAAGCGGATACCGAAATCCAACCCAGGCTCTGGTTATTTCGCTTGCCGGACCGGCGGTCACCTTCGTAGTCGGAATTCTCTGCATAACCATCTCGTTTCTAACTAAAAACAGATTCGAATTCGACTCAGTTGGCGATAAGCAATTATTCATTGTTCACACAATCGGAACTCTAAACATCCTCTTAGGATTTCTCAACTTGATTCCAAGTTTTCCCTTTGATGGCGGAAACTCGTTGAGAGCGATCCTTAATCGGTCAAGAACCGATTTCAAATCAACGAGGATTGTTGGGCATATTGGGCTCGTTTTGTCGCCACTTCTCATCATCTATTGGTTGATCAGCAAGAACGGGTTTATCGGACTATTCGGCCTTATGGGAACCATCAGTTCATTCCAAGTACTTTCCAACTCCGGAGGAATCAAATTCCAAGAAATGTTTCAAGACCGAAAGGCTGCCAAGGAAGCTCAAGCCCACAAAAAGCGAGAAGATGAGCGTAGCCAAGCGTATCTAAGCGACGTGAAGGATCGAGAAATAGCGAGAGAAGAGAAAGAGCGATTGCGGAAAATGTTTGAAGTGATCGACGGTGACGGCGACAAATAGAGCAGTATCAAAATCTTTCCGATGAGGATTCGCAATCGAGGGTTGACAAAGTATCAAATTTGATGCTTTGATGTATTGAATTCTTGGGAATTCTCAAATTATGAAAACCAAATTTCTACTCGTGGGGCTAATGATCATCGCTAGCTCGCTTTCATTTGCGGAAGGAGTCCCGAAAGTAATTCAGACTCGATATGTAGCCCTTCAAAAAGCCATGTCGGCTCTTAATACCAAAGCTTTTACCGATTTCTTTGCTCCTGATTTCATTGTCGTCGACCCGTCTGGGAAGCCAACTAAGCGAGACGAGTTTTTAGGTCAGGTGGTTCCGATGATAAAAAATTCAACGAAGGCCGAACCCGTGATGAAGCATCTTGGCTCAACAACGCGCAGTGGCATTGTTGACGTTAAATTTGATTTCATTTTGAAGTTAACCGGCAAAAATGGGTCGACAACTATTCATGAGGTGGGTGTTGACTCATGGAAACTCGTTGGTCGCAAATGGCTAATGGTCAAAACTGTCCAAACGAAATTCGACGTAAAAGCAGGAAAATAGCCCAAAGTCGACTTGCTCGAATGTGCTCATTGAGGGGCCGAAAATTGTGTTGAAAATCGACCCCTCATTCATTTGCCAGAATTGACAAGATAGTAGTCAAATTGGACTACGTTTGACCAAAATTATTAACTGCGTAGAGGTAACCTACCGCCATATGGCGTTCGGTCGACACCTCCTTGTTTTAAGTTCGTTTGCAGTGATGGCTACGGGGTTATATGCCTTGCCCGGACAATCCAAGACTACGAAGCTTAAACGGCAAATTGACTTCAATCGAGACATTCGACCGATCATCGATAAATGCACCGCATGCCATGGCCATGATTCCAAAACCGTTCTTGCCGGTCTCCGACTAGATACCAGAGAAGGGGCCATAAAGAAGTTAGATAGTGGTCGTGCCGCTATTGTGCCAGGTCAACCAGGCAAAAGCGAACTCATCAAACGAGTCAACAGCAAAGATAAGTACAATATTATGCCGCCTCCGAGCAGCAACAAGGTCCTCAGTGCTGAAGAGAAAAAGCTGCTAGCAACTTGGATTCAGGAAGGCGCCGAATACAAGCAGCATTGGTCATTTGTAAAGCCAGTAAGACCTCCCGTCCCAATTACAAAACTCAAGAATTGGACCAAGTCGCCTCTCGATTCGTTCATCCTCGCAAAACTCGAAGAGAACAATCTGAAGCCGTCTCCCGAGACTGATCGAAGAACTCTAATTCGACGGGTAAGCCTTGACCTCAACGGGCTGCCTCCCACACCACAAGAAGTAAAAGACTTCGTCAACGACAAGTCACCAAAAGCATACGAGAAAGTTGTAGACCGGCTACTCGCTTCCAAGCGCTATGGCGAACGAATGGCAATGGACTGGCTCGACTATGCCCGATATGCCGACAGCAATGGCTACCAGGCAGACTGGGAGCGATTCCAGTGGAAATGGAGAGATTGGGTTATCGACGCTTTCAATAGCGGAATGCCCTACGATCAATTCACGATCAAACAGATCGCCGGAGACCTACTTCCAAGCCCAACTCTAGATGACAAGATCGCTACCGGATTCAATCGAAACCACCGAATCAATACCGAAGGCGGAGTAATCGCCGAAGAGTGGCGAATCGAAAACGTCATTGATCGAGTTGAGACCACCTCCGATACTTGGCTCGGACTTACCGTCGGTTGTGCAAGGTGTCATGACCATAAGTACGATCCTCTAACTCAAAAGGAGTTCTACAGCCTGTTCTCATACTTCAACAACGTTCCTGAGTCGGGAAGCGGAGACGAGAGCCCCGTTAACCATCCTCCAGTACTTAAAGCTCCATCACCTGCCCAAGCCGCAATGTTGAAGAAGTACGAGGAGAGTCAAGCCGCCCTGACCGGTCGACTAGCTGCTTTCGGTGTAAAAAATGCTTCAGCTGCCGCAAAGTGGAATGTTGATCCGAAGGAACTACCAGTCCTCGAAGGTCGAATTGCTGAATACAATCTCGGAAATGCACCTTCGACTCTGAGCGGAAACTTTCCCGCGCCGACCGTTGTTGGTGAAGTTGGCGAAGGCAAAGGACGATTCGGCAAATCAGTAATCGTCAACGAAAAAGCCTATCTTGACCTTGGACAAGTCGGGGACTTCGACACAAACCAGCCATTCTCATTCTCGCTTTGGGTGAATTCCAACGACGGAAACGGCTCCCCAATTTCTAAAATGGACAATCCCGGCGAATATCAAGGTTGGGATGTATTCATGCAAGGTGGCCGACCCGCTGTTCACATCATCAGCAAATGGCCAGAGCGAGCCCTCAAAGTCACGAGCCGATCAATGATGCCCAATAAGAAGTGGAGTCATTTGACCGTGACTTACGATGGTTCAGCCAAGCCAGAAGGACTCCGTATCTATGTTAACGGAATCGATGCCGGCTCCGATACCGAGGCAAATTCACTCTCAGGTTCGTGCCGAACTAAAGTAAGTTGCAAGATCGGTCGACGAACTGGCGGAGACTTCTTCCGTGGGCAAGTCGAAGACGTCACGTTCTACAATCGAGCCCTCAAACGAGCCGAAGTTGAGCACATGGGCAATGTCTTTGCCGCTTCAGAAGTGCTCAATATCTCCGCTGAAAAGCGAACCAAAGAACAATCTGACCTCCTAGTCAGAATCTGGTCTCGTGATCACGATCTCGAATATCGAAAACTAGATGACGAATTGTTGGCGGTGAAGAAGTCCTCAAGAGATTTGGATGAAAAGATCACCACGGTCATGGTTATGGAAGAAATGGCAAAACCACGGCAAGCATTTGTTTTAGTGCGCGGACTCTACGATCATAAAGGGGAAGATGTCAAGCCGTCCGTTCCAAAATTCCTTCCCGCCATGCCCGCCGGAGCACCAAATAATCGTCTTGGTCTTGCCAAGTGGCTAGTTGATCCAGCCAACCCCCTAACTAGCCGAGTCACCGCTAATCGAATGTGGGAAAGGCTTTTTGGCACCGGTCTTGTTGAAACCAGCGAAGACTTTGGCACAAGAGCGTCATTCCCGTCTCATCCAGAACTGCTCGATTGGCTGGCTACCGAAATTGTTCGGCTCAAATGGGACCAAAAGGCTCTCTGGAAAGAGCTAGTGATGAGCGCGACCTATCGCCAATCATCAAAAGTTACTCCTGAGCTCATCAGACTTGATCCACAGAATCGACTTCTTGCCCGGGGACCAAGGTTCAGGTTAACTGCGGAAGTCCTTCGCGACCAAGCCATGTTCTTTGGCAATATTTTGACTGAGAAAATTGGTGGTCCATCCGTACGCCCTTACCAGCCAAACGGCGTCTGGGACGAAATGAATGTTTATGGAAACTTGCGAAATTATAAGCATGACATGGACGAAAACTTGCGTCGTCGAAGCCTCTATACAATCTGGAAACGCACCGCTGCTCCACCAAATATGACCCTGTTCGATATGTCTACGCGGGAAACCTGCAGGGTACGAAGGGCTAGAACGAGCACTCCATTGCAAGCCCTCAACATGCTCAACGATGTGACCTACATCGAAGCCGCAAGGGCACTAGCTCAACGGATGTTACAAGAAGGCGGAAATTCAGCCGACTCAAGACTCAAGTTCGCCTATCGAGTTGTATTGGCAAGAGATCCGTCCGTCCAGGAAAACAAAATCCTGTCCGGTGGACTTGCACGAAGAATTGCCCACTATCAGACTCATAAAGCAGAGGCGCTAAAACTAATTAATGAAGGAGACCTCAAAAACCCATCTCAACTTGACGCCAGTAGCCTTGCTGCCTACACGCTCGTAGCCAGTACGATTCTCAACCTCGACGAAACGCTAACAAAGGAATAAATGGACCCAATACTCTCACTCCAAGACGAAATAAATCGACGTACGTTCCTTAAGCTTAGCGGTGGCATGGGAATGGCTGCCTTGTTCTCATTGCTTGGCACGGATGCCTTTGGTTCAATGGATCAAAAGAACAAGCGAGTAGGCGGAATGCCTTCGCTTCCACACTTCAAACCAAAAGCCAACCGAGTGATTTACCTCCACCAATCGGGGGCTCCAAGCCAGCTCGATCTTTTTGATTATAAGCCAAACCTCGCCGACAAACGAGGTGAAGAGCTTCCTTCATCGATTCGAAATGGTCAACGCCTCACCGGAATGACGAGCGGACAAAAGAAATTTCCCGTTGCCCCAACTGCATTTAAGTTCAACCAGCACGGTTCAAATGGGCTTTGGCTCAGCGAACTGTGGCCACACCTTGGTAAGGTCGCAGACGAACTCTGTTTCATCTACTCGATGCAAACCGAAGCGATCAACCACGACCCAGCCATCACCTTCCTCCAAACCGGATCCCAGCTAGCAGGACGCCCAAGCATGGGTTCCTGGCTTGCATATGGTCTTGGTACCGAAAATAAAGACCTGCCGTCTTATGTCGTCCTTACCTCTGTCGGAACGGGTCGAAAAGATGACCAACCATTGTATGACCGACTTTGGGGATCCGGCTTCCTACCGACAACTCATCAAGGTGTAAAGTTCCGCAACCAGGGAGATCCAGTTCTTTATCTGTCCGATCCAGATGGGGTTGACCGAGAAACTCGTCGAGGCATGCTCGACGACTTAGGCGACCTAAACAAGCTCAAGCTTGATGCCATGGGCGATCCTGAAATTGCCACGAGAATTTCGCAATACGAACTTGCATTCCGCATGCAGACCAGCGTTCCCGAGTTAACCGACATTTCGAAGGAACCGTCCAGCATCATCGAGATGTACGGACCGGAAGTCAAAAAGCCAGGAAGTTATGCTTACAACTGTCTGCTCGCCCGTCGCCTTGCCGAGCGAGGCGTTCGTTTTGTTCAACTTTTCCACATGGGATGGGACCAACACTTCAACTTGCCAAAAGCAATCGCAGGGCAGGTTTACGACTCTGACCAACCGACTGCCGCACTCATCAAGGACCTTAAGCAACGAGGAATGCTAGACGACACACTCATTGTTTGGGGTGGAGAATTTGGGCGAACCGTTTATTCTCAGGGTGACCTCTCCCCGACCGACTACGGACGGGATCATCACCCACGTTGTTTCACAATGTTCATGGCTGGTGGAGGCTTTAAGGGCGGAATG
>JAYUOQ010000214.1:0-1690 GCA_043760685.1 Armatimonadota bacterium
CAACAATATTTTGGAACCGCAATCGTAAAAACCACCGAAGACTTTGGCAGTCAAGGCGAATGGCCCGAAAACCAACCACTATTGGACTATTTAGCCGTATCTTTTAGTCAAAATGGCGGAAGCATGAAGAAGCTCAATCGGATGATTGTGACTTCTGCATCGTTCCGTCAGTCGTCCAAAATTAGTCCCGCGAAGCTAACAAAAGATCCGGAGAATCGACTCATTACTCGCGGACCCCGCTTCAGACTCGATGCCGAAGTCATAAGAGATAAAGCCCTTCTTGCGGGCGGAATCTTAGTCGACCAACAAGGCGGACGCGGATTCAAGCCATACCAGCCAGATGGCATTTGGGAAAATGCATCCGATCCCGCTAGTGCAACCCATATTTACGAACAAGATCGAGGCATGTCAATCTATCGCCGAAGTATGTACCTATTTTGGAAACGAACAGCACCTCATCCTGCAATGCTCCTGCTCGACGCTCCTTCAAGAGACACTTGCGTTGTCAGACGATCAACCACCAACACACCTTTGCAAGCCCTAACGACGATCAATGAACCGGCATTTTTAGAAGCGAGCAGAACAATGTCTCAGCGTTTGCTATCAAAAAAAATGGACGATTTAGGTCGCCTCAAACTTGCCTATGATTTGACCGTTTCCCGACCGCCAAAGCCAATCGAAATTGAACTGCTGTCCAAAGCCCTTCGATTCTATCGACAGAAATACACCAATGATACTGGTGCCGCAAAGAAGTTGCTCATGGTTGGTCTAAGTCCCCAGGGCAAGGATATTTCCCCAACCGAGCAAGCAAGTTGGATGATCATTTGCTCAACGCTCATGAACACGGATGAATTTCTAACTGTACATTAGCCATGGAACCACTTCGCGAATTTGACCTCCTGACAACCCGTCGACAACTCTTTGGCAAGGCGGCGCTTGGTATTGGTACGGCCGCACTAAGTCGTCTATTAACCGTTGGAGGATTGGGGAGAACTGCCGCCCTGGCTGCCGCGTTTGGCGAGCAAGGACACAAGGGACTAGCGGGAATTCCCAATTTCGCTCCCAAGGCAAAACGCGTAATCTTTCTTTTCATGAGCGGAGGACCTAGCCAATTGGACCTGTGGGACTACAAGCCAAAGCTCGCCGAATTATTCAATACCGATCTTCCCGAGCAGGTTCGACGTGGTCAAAGGGTCACAACCATGACGAGTGGGCAAAAGCGGTTCCCAATTGCTCCATCAAAATTTAAATTCAAAAAGTACGACAATAACGCAGATGGAGTCTGGGTCAGCGAGCTTCTCCCTCATACCGCCAGCGTAGTCAAAGAACTTTGCGTGGTCAAGTCGATGTGGACCGAGGCGATCAACCATGACCCCGCCACGACATTCCTTCAAACCGGAAATCAAATCCCCGGTCGACCAAGTCTTGGTTCATGGCTCAGCTATGGGCTAGGCAGCATGAACGAAAACTTGCCGACGTACATTGTCCTCCATAGCAAGGTTTCTTCCAATAAACCAAACCAAGCCGTTTATCCTCGGCTTTGGGGCTCCGGCTTCTTACCAAGCGAACATCAGGGCGTAGCCTTTCGACCCCAAGGAGACGCCGTGCTCTACCTCAACGATCCAGACGGGATGGATCGAGCCACTCGGCGAGTCATGCTCGATAGCGTTGAGGCACTTAACCATCAATC
>JAYUOQ010000215.1:0-1690 GCA_043760685.1 Armatimonadota bacterium
CGCGAAGCTTTTGAGGCTAATCGCACCCAAAAGACCCAACCTAAGAAAAAGCTTGTCGAAGAATGAAAAAAAGTTTAGTTAGGTTCTAATTCTTACAAAGCTCGCCCACCGAAGAACACCATGAAATGAGACAAAACCAATCTTCCCCCTCGCCCTCGCCATCGCCATTGCCCTTCCGCGCTATGCACTCCCCACTTCCTGGAGCTTCATCCCGTTTCGGGACTCCCAACTTTTTCGCCATCGCCATCGCCATCGCCATCGCGACCGCTCTCGCGACCACCCTCGCGACCGCCCTCGCCCTCGCCATCCCAACTCCCCCGCCAAAGTTTTCCACACCCGCGCCCTTCCAAACCCGCCATCCGTCTTTACTATCCAGCCATGAGGAGTAAGTCATCGACCGTGTCAACCGAAATTACTTCCATCGGAGTCGTCGCACCTCCGCCGATCCTCGTCCAAACTCCCGCATTCGAAGGCACCCTCGCCGCCCTTTTCCGATGCGTCCGTGATCGAAAAGTAGACCTCATGGAGGTCCCCCTCGAACCAATCTGTCAGGCATATCTCGAATACCTGATGGATTCACCCGAAACCAATCTTGACGAAGCCGCCGCCGCGCTTACGGTTCTCGCCTACCTCCTTGAGCGAAAGGCGTGGCAACTACTCCCAGTCGATGACGAGGAGCCCGAATATGAAGAGCCATCTGCCCTCGCCGACCCAACCGCCTATGCTTATTCAGACGTGATCCAAATGCTACTCGGCGGTCACGAAGAGCGATCAAAACTGTTCTTCCGGACGTCTGGTCCAGACGCGAGCACCTATGAAATCCCCTACTCGGTCGGTGAAGTCACGGTAGGAGACTTGGCGCGCGCATTCGAAAGCCTCATTCGCAAAGCTGAGCCAGATGAAGTTGATGTTCTCAGCAAACCGCGCAAATCACTAGTCGAGCAAATGCGGGTCGTTCTTCTCTGCCTAACCAAAGAATTCCGCCCGATTACGGCCCTTTTCGTTGGTTCGTACACAAGAAATGATGCAGTCTATTACTTCCTCTCGCTGCTAGAACTCATACGATTAAGGCAAGCAACGGTTAAACTAGAAGGCGAGGAGGTTCTCTTCGCCAAAAAATGACCTTAGCTGATCAATTGGAAGCACTCCTCTTTGTGAGTGAAGCGCCGGCAAAACTCAATGACTTGGCAAGAACGCTTGACGTCGCCGAAGGGCAAGTTGAGCAAGGTATCGAAGTCCTTACCGAGCGACTCGACAAAGTTGGTGCGCTAAAATGTGTAAAGATAGCTGGCGGTTACCAACTGGCAACCAAAGCCGATTTCGCTGAACTAGTGGGTCTTTACATGAAGCCCCAAAAGCAGCGCCTAAGTAGAAGCATCATGGAAGTTCTCGCGATTGTCGCCTACAAACAACCAATCACCACCGCCGAGATTGAAGTGATCCGCGGAGTACAAAGTGACTATGGCGTTCGCATCCTTCAGGAGCGAAATCTCATCTGCGAAGTCGGACGAAAAGCCACCCCTGGGCGACCAATGCTATTCGGAACAACCCAACAATTTCTTCATCAATTTAATCTCGATGGGTTAACTCAACTGCCTCAGCTCGAAGTTGATGCATTGCCATCACTAACGGCATCCACAACTGATACAGAAGAGGAAGTGCAACCATGAGCCTAGTCATCCCTATGATG
>JAYUOQ010000216.1:0-1685 GCA_043760685.1 Armatimonadota bacterium
ATTCTGCCGTCTACCAGCACGTGCACGAAATCAGGAACGATATAGTCAAGAAGCCTTTGGTAGTGGGTGATGACAACTGTTGCTCGATCTGGTGACCGCAAAGCATTCACGCCATTCGAAACGATCTTCAGGGCATCAATATCCAGTCCGGAGTCCGTTTCATCAAGGACGCAAAGTTTGGGTTCAAGTACCGCCATTTGAAAAATTTCGTTCCGCTTCTTCTCTCCACCGGAGAAGCCTTCATTGACCGATCGGCTAAGCATCGAAGGATCAAGTTCCATCATCGCTGCCTTCTCTTTCACCAGCGCCATAAAGTCCTTCGCAGAAATATCGGGTTCGCCTTTGTACTTTCGAATGGAGTTAACCGCTGACCTTAGGAAGTAGGTGTTGGTAACGCCCGGAATTTCGACCGGATACTGGAAGGCAAGGAATAATCCTTCGGCAGCCCGCTCTTCAGGGTCCAATTCCAATAGGTCTTTACCGTCAAAGTCAATGCTGCCGCTGGTCACTTCGTAGTCCGACTTGCCTGCCAAAATGCTGGCAAGGGTGGATTTCCCGGAACCGTTTGGCCCCATGATCGCGTGGACTTCGCCTGCTTTTACAGTCAGGTTTACTCCTCTCAGAATCTCTTTCTCCTCTACGGAGGCGTGCAAATTGGTAATGGTCAGCATAGGGGAACTTTGTTTCCTACGTATCGAAACGCGGGAATGTTGACATTTCTGTCTACTTTCATTATGACCGATTTCTAAGTGACCAAGAAAGATTGCGCTGCTCGTAAAAAAGAAGCAGATCAAGATTCTGATCTGCTTCTTTAGCCCTTATTTACGATTCCACAACCCCACATGCGTTGTTAATCGTTACGAAAGAAATTATCCTCGTCGGAAAACGTCAAGGAGAGAATTGGTATCTCCAGAAACCAGATTTGAAGCTCCGGAAACGAAGGAGACAAATTGCCCGCTGAAACTGATCGTAGGAAGACTGCTTGCTCCGTTTGCCTGAGTGCCACCGGTATTCAGCGATACCCTCGTGGTTGTTCCGGCAATTCGGTCCCGAACAAAGATGTCCTCGACCCCATTGCTATCAGATTTAACCAGGTTTGTCGCTGATGATTGAAACACAATCTTCTGTCCGTTGCCGCTGATTCGAACACCCCAACCGGCAATGGAGCTTGCTCCACCACTGGCACCGTTCGATTGCTTGCCGAGGGAGTCAACCGAAACGCGAGTCATCGTATTTGCTACCACATCTCGAAGAAAAACGTCGGAAACACCATTACTGTCTCCGCTAACAAATCCTTGATTTGAAACGAAAACGACGAATTGTCCGTTGTCGCTGATGGCACAAGAATGACTGTCGCCAAACCCCTGATTTCCGTTAATTGCCAATGAAATCCGTCGATTGGTGTTCGACTGCGTGTCTCGTACGTAGACGTCGTAGACGCCGTTTGTGTCTCCGGCTAACAAGTTGGATGCCTTGGACGAGTAACCGACGTATCGACCGTCAGGCGTGATACAGGGTTGAACCCCGCTATAATCGTTGCCGGGAGCGCCGGTCAAGCCATCAGCTCTAGATATCAGCACGGTCGTTCCCGCCGCAATATTTCGAACGTAAACTTGAGATCCACTGACTCCCGTCACCATGTCGATAGCATCCGATCGAAAGACGACGGAGTTACCATCGTTGGT
>JAYUOQ010000217.1:0-4171 GCA_043760685.1 Armatimonadota bacterium
GACGTCTCCGACCATAGCCGCGTGATATTCAGTTGGAGAGATAACTTGCAAGGAAGTTAGAGGTACGCCAGCTTTTTGAATCTGATTGAGTTCGTTATAGTTCGTCACCATTGAGAGCACGTATTGGTCCTGCAGGAACGGCGTCACAGTGAACCCCTGAGGAATAAGTTTCACGTCGCTCAGTTTCATGCCAACAGTGTTCAGCATTGCCACGAATTCTGCCTCATCACCGCCTGTCCAGAGCCCAACTGGTTTTCCTCGAAGCTGCCGAAGATTAGTGATTTTATTTTTTGACTTCAAGACGTAGCGGTTTGCCGAGTCCTGAAAGATTTGCGCCACCACAACAAGTGGAACACCGTTGGACTTAGCGGTCACCATCTGATTGGATACACCGACTCCGAAATCGTCTGACCCTGATGCCACCGATACCGGTGGCTTAAGATCCGGACCAGCAGGTCGGACTTCAACGTCAAGCTTTTCGTCCGCGTAAAACCCTTTTTGCTTGGCCACGATGTATCCCGCGAACTGAGCCTGTGGAACCCATTGAAGCCGAAGCGACACATGTTCTGGCTTTTCGGGTTCATTCTTCGAAGGGTCAACTCCTTCCTTTGGGCCGCAGGAACCGATGGTGGCGAAGCTGCAAAAAGCAAGCAAGAAGATTGCCCATTGTGAATTGTTGCGAAGTTTCATTTATTGCTCCTTCCGTATTAAATTGCTCACCAAGGACGGATAGATTGTGATGTCTTGGGTCTCTGCGTCGAGTGAGTTCCCGAAGTCCTGGATCGATTTAGACTTTAGAATACTCCGATACGTTGCCCTTAGGAGAGTGAAAAAGTCCCGCTGCCACTGAACCATCACACTGGACGGCATCAGCTTCCATACGAATTTGAATTCCGATGTGGCCGACAACGACGTTTCGTCTGGAAATCCAAGAAAAGCATAGACTTCGTTCTTCTGCTCATAGAGAACGGCTTGCATTGTCTGGTGCAGGCTGACCAAGGAATGTTTGCCTTCTTCTGGCAAGCCGATTCCCATTACTGAGCCCGTGATTGGCTTAGAGTGATATTCTCGAAGATACTCGCTAATTTCCTCGTAGTCCAAAGCCGCGGCTGACCCTTTCGGAAAAACATAAATGTACGTTACTTTCCGATTCGGATCTTCGAGCCTCTCAAGTAAAGCGGCTAAGTCTTTTCGTGAGATTGCCTCGCCAAAATGATCGCTAGAAACGATCCAGACGTACAGTGTCTCATCGGTTTCGTCTAGCGCGCAAAGGTCCTTCCATGTCCAAAGTCCCACTTCCGTTGGCCATACTTGCTCTTGGCCCAGATATTTGAACCTCTTAATTAGCTTTCTGAGAATTTCGAAATGTTCGAGAGAAGGACGAGCCCTCAAATATGCTCCAGAACCGTCTTTCCAACGACCAAGGGTTTGGACAGAAACGCCAAGTTTGGCTGCAAGTTCAACCTGGCTCATATTCATAAGTCGTTCAAAATCCAAAAACTTGCTACGAATCTGACCTTTTAATTCACCGACGTTCGACTCCTTGGAATCGTGGATGCCTTGACCGATCTCAACAATCTCATCGATCAGCTTTTGCAATGAATCGTATTTTGAATTTTCGTCACCGGGTGGCACGAGATAGATTATGGCACAAGGATAGTCACTCCTAAGTCTCGAATTGGGCGATAGTGAAGTATGAAATATTTTCAATTTAGTTGCCTATAGTCAAGATATCGTGTATATTCTAGTTGGAGAAACGATGGCACCATTGAGAATCTCGCACTTCTTTTACTTCACAGTCGGTCAGTACGGTCTAATGGATCCCGTACTCCACGAGACACGGCTCGATGGCACGATTGTCGACGACGACGGAAAGGATCACACTTGGACATACAATGAGAACTTCAGCAAAGAGATGCGCGCATGGTTCAAGTCACACACGTTCGATCCGCTCAAAATCCTTGATCGCTACGACGAGATTCACTTTCCACCTTCTGAGGAATGTGCTGTCCCTGTTTGAGCCAGGCGGCCACTGAAGGAAGAGTTGTTTCGATACGGGGTGGATTGCGTGAATGCAATAGACCCAAAGGGAAGTATCATATCCCTATTGAAGGTGCACCTCGATATTTTCGGTCCAGGCTCAAAGTCGTCTGATCGCATTAGGCATGCTATCGCCTTGCTTCGCAAGATTCGGAATTTCCTATTGACTCCGCTTGTTTTAACACCTTCTCCTTTT
The DNA here is from genome assembly GCA_043760685.1 of Armatimonadota bacterium. Lineage (GTDB taxonomy): Bacteria > Armatimonadota > Fimbriimonadia > Fimbriimonadales > Fimbriimonadaceae > Fimbriimonas. The sequence goes on from JAYUOQ010000217.1 coordinate 2,237, forward strand.
GCCTCCACATCTAGAGTTCCTGGAACTATCCAGCAGAACTTTAGACAACGGGGCAAAATGCCGTTATTCGAATTGGGAAAAATCGGAGCAACAGAAAAAGCAATTGATAATCTCGATATTCGAGACACAATGCGAGCCTTAAATCGACATGCTCAGGGTGATTGGGGTGAGGCGACGCTAGAGGACAAGTTAGAAAATGATTTGGCAATTGAACACGGATTCCAAATCAGATCTATCTTTACAGACTCGGAAGGGGTTCGATTCAAAATCGAGACCACGCCAGACAGAGCATCCACAACGATTTCTCTGTATGAAGATGTTTAGGCAGGCTAGCCAGCCTGCTTTTTTATTTGTTGCTGAGATCGGTTCCGATCTACGATGACTGAAGGTGGCAACTGTACGATCGCCCATTAAAGTCGATGCAAGTAAGGCGGTCCGCGACCATTTTTGCTTAAACGCATCAAAAGTTGATCGCTGTTCGGCATCGGCGCAGGATTGGGCAGGCAGGAACATGCCTTCCAATACCATGCGTACACTGAATCTTTCCAAAATCTCTGCGCGAAGCGCCCACAATCCACGTTCCACCAATCAAGAACCACCAACCACGCCAAAACCCTTGACGCCGTTTTGAGTTCCTCGCTATTGCGACGAACCGGAAGCGTTGCCACGCGGTAATGAGGTCCCCTTCGAGCGACCCTTTTGGCGTTCCAAATCCATACCTTTGCCGATGGCTATTGCTGTACGAGTTCGACCCCACGTCTGACTTAGCGATCTTTAGACGGGAACCCAATAAGCTTCTCACCTACTCCCTAATCAACCCAGGTTTGATTGCATTGAAGTAGCTGACCGTTGCACATCCGCATCGATCAACAGGGTAAGAATATCGTCCACCAGGTTCCACCAAATGATACGAATCGAAATCTGTGAAAGCGGGTTTTTTGATTATGCCTCGTTTTTCCGCTCCAGTCTCTTTTCAAATATTTCACAAATTTTATAGAGACAGGAGACAACCACTCCCAACAAGTAACCTCCTTGCATGACGAAAGGTTGGGCTGAATCCATTTTGAGAAATATTAAGGCTGCTTTGGCGTCATCGCTAGGCATATGCGCATCGGCAAGCCTCAGCTCGTAGACTTTGAAGAGCGGACCCATAAGAATCCTGGCCGTATTGCCATCGCCCTCCGCGGCCAATACGTTCTCAAGGGATTTTAATGATCCCCAGATGGTTCCCTTTGGGGGTTTGACCGCTGACTGCATTGCAGATATGTCGAATGAATCTGCCGTTACTCTTGCTAGGTCCTTCGCCAGGGCAAACAAGCCATTGAGATCGGTAGACCTAAATCTATGAATACGAAGCAGAATCTCCTTTGTCTGTTCGTGCTCCCTTATGAATGAGGTTCCAAAGATTTCTCTGGTGAGGTTTGCCAGATGTTCTAATCCTGTTGATAGAAACGCTTCTGGAGCTTGAGTATTTGCCGGCGTAGCTTTCACTTGGGACGCCAATAATTCTCGCGATACTTTTCCTTCCGGCGGGACATTGTAGCCCGACCACAATTTTTGTTGCCAACCTGGGAGAAGCCCGATGTCCTTTGCGTAGACATTTACAAGACCAAGCCCGTTGACCCCAAAATGGACTCCGTGATCGGGTGAGCAAGTTACGTCGCCAGTATCCCTGGTGTACCACCGAAGTGAACTACCTCTAAAAGTAAGCAAATTCGGGATGACCTCGGGCCGAAACCAAAGCCACCGGCCATCTCCGTGAACCAAGGTTTCGCGACTTTCTTGAGTACCGTGAATATCCGTTACAAAGAAAACCGTTGCCGGCACCTTGTCATTAGCTACGATGGTACTGATTTCCGCCGGTGGAATCCATTCAGTACTCCAATATCGAGCCATTATTTGGTCGAGCCTCGTTCCTTTAGAATGACTTGTCCA
>JAYUOQ010000218.1:0-11225 GCA_043760685.1 Armatimonadota bacterium
GATTTGGGTGCGGGATGGTATGTAAGTCGCTTGGGAACACCGCCCTCAGCTGGGATGGTGAAGACATCGTTGTTGCCGTGATATTGTGCGGAAAAGGCAATCGTCGAACCATCGGGAGAGAAGGAGGGGTTAACTTCGTTGCCCGGTGAACTCGTCAATCGAGTTGCATCCCCACCCGTTCGAGAAACCGTCCACAGGTCTCCAGCGAAACTAAAGACGATTGATGTCCTATTGATCGTGGGGTGCTGCATTAACAGCGGATTGGGACCTGGATTAAACGCGGATTGGCGTGCAGAAAGCAACAGGAGTGTAGAGAGCACAGGCATTGTTGATATTTGTACCTTAATCTCTTGAGAATTGGTTCCGATCCGCGGGTGTCTTCATCGCGAAAGGAACCTAGCCAAAAAAATTTAATAATATGCTTGTCGTTTGAAGGTCATCATATGAGGTACCCAACTTCTGTAAACTCTCGGTATCTTGACCTATATTGCTTTTCTTCGTGGGATTAACGTTGGCGGAAACAAAAAACTTTCGATGGGGGAGTTGCGTGAGTTCCTGACTGAACTTGGATTTACCAAAGTTCAAACGGTGTTGCAAAGTGGGAACGTTGTTTTTGAATCGGAAGAAAGAGGCACTCAGGAGCTCGAAATTTTTCTTGGTGAGGAAATTGAGCAAAGGTTTGGATTAGCGACGGAGTTTGTGGTTCGGACGCCGTCTGAAATTGTCTCCATGATGGAACGAAACCCCTTTCCCGACGAGGCGATTCAGGACCCTGGTCATCTGCTCGTTTTGTTTATGAAGTCAGTGCCGGTGCCGAAGGACGTTGAGTTATTGCAGGCTAGTATAGTTGGGCGCGAAGTCATTCATGCGGATGGGAAACATGTTTATGCGATCTTCCCGGACGGAATTGGGGACTCGAAATTAACGTCTCATCTTGATAGAAAGCTTGGCAAGACGTGGACCGGACGGAACTGGAACACGGTTAGTAAGTTGGCGGAGATGACGAAGAGCTAGGAACATCATTTTGATCTCAATCAACTACTCACACGGTTCGCCTGGCAGGATTAACTCTAAACAATTTGGAACGGCTAATCACCGAACACCTTCAAAAGAGAGTGTCATAACATCAGGGCGCATTTTCCTTTTCCTTCGGCTTATGTGACCCCCATCCCCAACCCTTCCCCCTTTGGCTCAGGCATGGAATTTCGGGCATAAGGACTAATCGACTCAAAAGGGGAAGGGCTTTCCTATACCCACCAAATTAGTCGATTCCCTTTGTCGCGGCGTGGACCATTGCATTGGCAAGACGATCAACTTCTTGAACCGTTGAATAGACGTTGGGTGAAATCCTCATTCCATCGATGAAGTCGTTTACAATTCCGACCACAAAGATATTGTGCTTAGCCAGGAGCCATGCCGCGAGATCGGCAGTTTTGATGCCTTCGATTCCGACTGTGGTTAAGGCGCACGAGTGCTTTGGATCAAGGTTGGTGTAGAAGCGAACGTTCTTCATGTCAACCAACTTGTCGGTCCAGCGATGGCGTAGATAACGGAGCCTGGCTTCTTTGCGCTTCATTCCGATGGTTTCGTGGAATGTCAGAGCTTCTCCGATCGCATTATGATTTGCCGCTGGGTGCGTACCGATTTCTTCAAACTTTCGAATGTTATCGTTTTGGGTGTTTTCTGCCGCCATCATGGGCCAGACGCCTTCGATTTTGTTCTTTCGTACATAGAGCATGCCCGTACCGACGGGAGCCATCATCCACTTGTGGAGTGAAGTTCCGTAATAGTCACAGTTGAGATCGCGATTATCGAATCCATATTGCACAAATGCGTGAGCGCCGTCGACAATAACGGGGATGTTGTGCTTTCGCCCTAGCTCGACAATTTCTTTGATTGGAAAAATTTGACCGTTCATGAATGAGACCTGGGATGCAACGATCATTTTGGTCTTGGATGTGATGGCGTTCGCAAATGCCGCCACGAGTTCTTTGTGACTCGTTGCGGGGGCGGGAACGGTCACTTGCACCATCTTGATCCCATCTCTCCTTTCCCTTTGCTTAATGGTTGTGATCATTCGTGGGTAGTCAAGATTTGACGTAATGATTTCGTCACCTGGACTTAAATCCATTCCAAGGATAAGGATTTCTAAGGACTCACTGGCATTTCGAGTGATGGCAACTTCTTCGGTATCGCACTTAAATACCCGAGCCAATCCGGCTCTGACCGATTCAACTTCAGGTTCAAGGATTCGCCACATGTAGTTGCTCGGCGCTTGATTTGCGAATTCGATCTGTCGTCGTAGCGCATCTTGGACAATGCGTGGAGATGGCGAGCATCCTCCGTTATTGAAATTGACGGTGTTTCGGTCGAGAGTGAAGGCTTGCTGAATCTGCATCCAAAAATCTTCATCTTGGGCGTCATCCATACTTCCATATTTGGAGACCGTATTGGCGACGAAGTCGAGAGCATTGTCTCTGAAAGAGGCTACGGCAACTGCGCCAGCCAAAAGTTCTCGACGAGAAAGGGGCATAGTTGGCAGTATATGTCTTATTTAACAAAAGGGCAATGACGTTTGGCGAGATTTTGAAGGGAAGGAACCAGAATCAGATCACCTAACGTAAAAATTTGTAGTCACGGATGTTGGGCCTGAACTCCTCATATCCGTTCCCTCCTTAAGGAACTTGCTCTCAGGGATTAGGTTCCCGTTGCTTCAAAGAGGCGTTTTTGAACCCGATCAATGAGTTCTTTTTGAGGCACCTTTATGTCCGAAAGATATTGCCGAATGAACTTCATCTGACTGGCCTGAGGGACTTTGCGGATCGCTTTATTGCTTTTCTTTAGGTCACTTTCGAGCAAATAAAGGCTCATTTTGAAAGAGTTGGCAGTCAGTTGACGGAAAAGTAATTTTGCCTTAAGGTCCTGTGGCTCACGCTCAATGAGTGGCGTGTTGGTGAGGAAAAAGGAGTATTGGATTTCAAATGGAATGCCTTTGTAATTCGGATTCCTTATCTGCTCGGCGAGCTTGCGGGAGAGCATAAACGCTTCGTGACCCATATATGGGCCGTCCTCTTCTAGGAACCGAGTGAAATATTCGGCTCGCACAGTTTCCTTCGACTGGGAGCTCTTGGTTAGACTTGGGTCGCGGATCCATCCGAGCCAAAACCAGGGCAACCTTAGTTGTTTGAGTTGACCTCGGAAAGTGGTGGACATTTTCTTTGCGGCGACAACTTCCGCAGGGACACGGACAAGTTGTGGATCTGATTCAGCATAAAGGCGCGCGAATTCTGCAACTTGCCAGAACGGGTTGTTTTTGGGCAAGAATTTAGTTCGCTTCTTCGTTCTTAGTTCGTGCTGGTAGAGCAATAGAGACCGGTACTTAGCCAGGGCAAGTTCGGTCATTCCGTCGGATGGTTTGGCGATTTCCAGCAACTTGTTGTCGATTTGCTTTAATTTTTCTTCGGTTGGCTGTAGGTAGTAGGCCTCGAGTTCAGGTCGAAGCAGATCGGAATCGAAAGATGTTACGTCGGGAATCCAGTTTGCAATCGTTTGGTATTCGCTTCCATGAGCTCCGTCCGCGCTCAAGCGATTCATTTCGATGCCAATTGGGACTTTGTTAAGATCAATGTCGAGAATCGCCTTCTGAAATACTAATGCATCCTTGAGGTTTTGGATTGGGGTGAAAAGGGATGGATAGCCACTTCTTAGGCTTAGTAGAAATGCATTATCTCGAATAGCCGGTGTTTTGCCGGGAAGGCATTTCCCGCCGGGTTGAAGTGGGCGTAGGTTGATACCAGTTTCCCCTGTTACCTTTGGGTGGCTCTCGATAAGGTTGCGGATTGTGTTTGCAACTTCTCCTTGGTGGTGCCTCGCCGTCCGACGGCGAATATCTACATCAAGAAAGCTCCTTAACTCAATTCCATCAACAGAGTGGCAAGAGGCACAGCTTTGGCCCTTGACGTCTTTCGTGAACCAAGCATCAAGATTAGACCGGGATTGATGTGGTCGCGTTAATAGCGCGACCACAAGGGCAGAAGTCATGGTCACTAATTTGCGACGCCGATGGCAAACAATGTTGCGTTTGCGATGGCATAGACTCTTCCGTCTGGACCGATCGAGGTTGGAGTATAGGCTTCTCCAATTCCCGGAGTGAGTCGAATCTGTTCGGTGATGCTGTGCGTTTGCAAATTCCACCGATAAAGGACTCCGTCTTCAGCGCTGACGATGATACAGCTCTTTGGAACGTCGACCGCGGCAGAGTTGACACACCATTCGCGAACTGCTTCTGGCGAACCAGGGAACTCGTCATCGACGGTTGGACAAAGGAGCGAATCGATGACTTTCATTGTTGGCAACGCCAAGATTGCATCGGTTTGCACGGCATTTGGATCAACAATTGCTACGCGATTCGCGCCCGTTCCGCCGCAACCTGCATAGTTGTTGTACTTGCAGAACAAGAGATATTTTGATGTGCCGGTGTAACCGCCAACCATATAGCTCGGTACGATGGACGGGGTGTCATCCCATCCGAATGCGCCAGGAATCTTGGTTTGGGAGAGATCGCTGGAGAAGTGTAGCAAAACGCCTCGACAGTGATTGTTACCTGGCAATACGCCTTGGTAAACATCACCGTCTGGACCGATCAGCGGTGAAGAAGTTCCTTCGTTGTCGACGGGAGCATCGTTACCGTTTCGTGGATCAAGTAGTCGCACTCGGCTAAGGACTTGCATCGTGTTTGGATTGACTCGGGTCAAGAAGCCTCGACCAAAGCTACCTGCGTTCGTTGTGATGTACAAATTCTGGTTCTTTGTGTCTACTGCGGGTGCGCAATTAAATTTGACTTGATTGACGCCATTGTCGCCGGACAAAGCCACTGCTGATATCCAAGATCCGTTGCCATCTTTGTCGATTTTGCCGAGTCCACTCGTTAGATTTGACGGGTTGCCACCTAATACAGTAAAGCCAAAGTAGATTGAGCCGTCGCTACTAGTCGTTAATGGCGTACAAATCTTTACGTTACTGAGATATGGGTTCGGGTTATTTGTGAAGTTTGTGTTGCCGTAAAAAGCGTGGACAACTGGCGTTGCCGTTGGGTTGTGGGCTGAACGGAATGCTACTCGGCCACCGCCCATTGGATAAGCGACCATTGGGTCGGACAAAAGACCGCGAGTATAGACAAGGGTAGGGCTACAACTTGGGATCCAGCCTTGGGGCGGTACAGAGTAGTCAGTATTCTCAGTCCACAGTGCAGCACCAGTGCTTCGATAAGCACGAATCTTGAAGCCATCGTTCAAGTTCTGCTTTACCGAAGTAATGACCACATTTTGGTTGGTAATACTGGTTTGTCCGTAGTGGATTAGTAGGCTATTTCCACTGTAGCGGGGGGTCAGATCAACTGGCGCAGTCCATAATATCGAATCAAGTTTTCTGGCAGGAAAAGCAGACATGGCGGTGTGTGAAGGATTTCCTCCATGACCAGTCCACATTTGACCGCCCCTATTGGTAATTTGACTGGTTGATCCAACCAGCGCGAATGAAAGAGCTGCGCTCAAAAACATAAATGGATTTTAGTTTGTTTTCGAGCAAAAACATCACTCTTTTTCCTAGTAAATTTGCCATTCATGAATTCCAGACGACCACTTGTCTTGCTGATCAATGAGGAGTCGGAATTCTTTCCCGGTTACTGAGTTGAAAAATACTTCATTCCAAGCGTCCAGTTTGAGGCCAAATTTTGAGCTGGACTTCAGTGAAACGGTCCTCCAGACGCCACCTTCTTTGACTTGCATTACCCACGACTTAGGAACTTTGCATCCTCCGTGCCCAGTATCATCAAACCAATAAATTTTTGAAGTGCTCACCGTTACTGCTGCTGGGAAGGTGTATTGCACCCACTCTTGACCTCCATTGTGTGGCCAATAGTGGAGCTGTTTTGGTGAGTTCTGGTTGCTATCTGACGGCACATATCCGTCGTTGACTCCATTTGGATTGCTATTACTGTTGGTGAATGACGTGTTCACAGTTGCTTTTTTTTCGAAGCCTCTTGCTGGCGAAGGAATTGGGTTTGGTGAGATCCACACTCGCATTTCTCCCGCTTTACGGTTGTCCCAGAAACAATAGGGGATTGCCCGGAATTTGACGGTTTTGGCTGGCTCAGTGTTCACGAAGAGTTTGCCTGACCACGACTGCTCTGACGTCACAAATCCTTCTCCTTCAAGAACGGTCGTGTCGCCGAAAAGTCCTTTGACGCTTTTTGCGGTGACCGCTCCGTTAAGTGGTACGCCCATTTGATCCATGTCAAATTGATTATCGACACCCTCCAAACAATAGACTAATGGTCCTCTGGCCAAAGCATATTTTCCAAAAGTGTCTTTTACGGATGGATGGGAAATGACTCGGCGTACATTCATATCCATGGAGAGCTTGACGACATCACCTTTCACCCAGTTTCGATTGATCGTCGCAAAACCTTGTTGAACTGCGAATTTTTCTTGCTTGCCGTTGATCGATACTCCGACACTGGTCACCCAACTCGGCACTCGCATTTTTAGAGCAAAAGGAGTTGGGTTTGCTGGGTCAACCGTTACTTTTACCTCGCCTTGATAGGGGTATTTCGTTTCGACTTTTAGGCCAACCTGCTTGCCACCCACATTCAGCTTTGCGGTGCCACCCAAGAACATCATGATGTAGGCACTGTCGGATGATTGGGCGTAAGCAAGGCCACCGACTTGGCCAATGAGGCGGGCCAGGTTTGGCGGACAACACGCACAACCATACCAATCGGCTCGATGATGATTTCCGTGACTAGCTAATGGATTGGTGTAATAGTATTTGTCACCTTCGTAATTTATTCCGGCCAATGAGCCGTTGTAAATTGCAGTCTCCATCACGTCGGCATACTTCCCGTCTCCGTGAAGCAATGTCATTCGATAATTCCACAGGGCGTTCGCGATGCTTGCGCATGATTCTTGGTAGGCGCTAAACGTTGGGAGGTCGTAATCCACGGTGAATCCCTCGTTACTTCCGCTTGGACCAATACCGCCGGTTACGAACATCCTTTTCTCGGTGGTTGACCGCCAGATTCGATCGAGCATTGCTTCGAGCTTTGGATCGCCCTTTGCTCGAGCAAGATCGGTCGCTCCACTGAACAGGTAAGCGGCACGAACGGCATGGCCGATGATGGTTTCGTGGTCTCGGATGAGTACGTTGTCACTCCAGTACTCGCCGTTGTACTCACTGAGAGGAGTGTTGTGCTCGGTAGCAAACCACTTTGTTCCTCGACTGTTAAGGAAGAATTCTGCGAGGTTAAAGTATCGTTGTTCGCCAGTTACTTTGGCTAGTTTGAAGAGTGCCAGCTCGGCTTCTGGGTGACCGGGATATCCCATTTTCTTTCCAGGACCAAACCGAGCATCAATGTGGTCGGCGAGTTTTCGTGCGACCTTTATGAAAGTAGTTTTTCCGGTTGCTTGGAAGTGTGCGGCGGCAGCCTCGAATAGGTGTCCGGCACAATACAATTCATGTTGATCCCTTAGATTTTTCCACTTGTTTTGGGGTTCGTCAAGTTGGAAATGGCAGTCAAGATATCCGTCTGACTCTTGAGCTCGACCAATAAGATCAATCCACTCGTCCACTTCCTTCTCTAACCAAGGAGACCGCTCAATACCCAACGCGTAGCTGGCGGCTTCCAATACCTTGTATGCATCTGAGTCGTTAAATACGTAACCTACATATCCACCCTTTTCTCGTTTTGCTGCCCGTTCGAAATTTTGTTTGTATTTCTTGGCAACCAACTGGTCGAATTGCTCTCTCATGGTGCGATTGAGCAAAGACTTTTGGCGCGGGGTCCAGAATTCATCCTGAATGCGTACATTCATCCATGAAACAGGTTCGATTTTTGCATCGGATTTCTGGAAATTTGAAATGCTTGCAACGAAGAAAAGGGAAGCCGCGATCACGGTTGATGTTTACCCTAGAATTTTGATTTGCGTTCATAAACCTTGCACCAGCCTGCCAAACATTTATATAGTGAGGGTAGCAATGGTTTTTCTTGGTTTATTTGGCTACTTATCAATGGTTCGATCGCCAATTATTACTCCTTACCAAAGCAAGGAGCCTCTCCTTTTGAAGTCGATCAAAGCTTCGACTTTTACCGCGAATGTTTATGAGCCGACCGAATTTGAAATCGATTTGAAGGCGACCTTTGACAATCCATTTGATACCACTGACATTTCGGTGCAAGTCGAAGTACAAGAGCCTGATGGGAAGGTTTTTCGGGTGCCTGGATACTTTGATATGGATTGCGACCGAACACTTTCTGGCGGCAAAGAGCTAATCACCAAGAAAGGCAAAGGGAAATGGAAAGCCAGAATTTCTTTTCGAAAAGAAGGCGTGAATAAGATTGGAGCTTTGGTCAAGGACCGGTCAGGAAGTTCAATTAGCGACTACTATGCGGTCGAAGCAAAGCCCGCGATTCGTTCTGGATTCGCGGGAATCTCGGAAAAGGATCACCGATTTTTTAAGACATCTGAGGGCAAAAGTTTTTATCCTCTGGGGGCGAATGTCTGTTGGGGTGGAGACGCTGGAACTTTCAATTTTGATAAGTGGATCCCCCAATATGCTGCGCAAGGTTGCAACTACTTCCGAATTTGGTTAAGCCCCCATTGGACCACCTTTGGAATTGAACAGCCGGGTCTGTCTAAAGATGGAAAAGGTCTGGGGCAATTCTCAATCGAGAATTTATGGCGCCTTGACTACGTATTGAAGCTGGCACGAAAGCATGACATGAAGGTCAAGTTATGCATTGACTCGTACAACATGTTAAGAGACAAAGATGGCTTTCCAAGTTGGGAAGACGGGGTGTTCAATATTGCAAACGGCGGAATCCTCCATTCTCCGACTGAGTTTTGGCAGAGCCCCGAAATGGATCGGTTTTATGTCGAAAAGCTCCGTTATCTTGTTGCCCGCTACTCAAGTGATCCTACGGTCTTCGCATGGGAACTTTGGAACGAAATTGATATCAGTCGAGACATGCCAATTGATCTTGCGAAAGAGTGGCATCAGCGAATGGCCAAGCACCTTCAAAAAACTGATCCCTATCGCCACTTGATTACGTCGAGTTTTGCGAACTCGATGGGCGTCAAGGAAATTGACATGCTCCCTGAGCTTGATTATATTCAGACACATAGTTACGGGTCTCCGGACGTGATTAGTCAAATTGCTATCCAGCAGTCTCGCAAAGGTAATTGGGGAAAGCCGCACTATGTTGCCGAAATCGGGGCTGATGCGAGTGGTCCTCGAATTGAGGATGATCCAACGGGGATCCAAATTCATGATCCACTTTGGATTTCAGTCTGTATGGGATCGAGCGGCGCCGCACAACCTTGGTGGTGGGACAACCTTATTGAGCCGAAGGGCTTGTATCCCCTGTTTGGATCGGTTGCTAAGTTCATCAAAGGAATTGATTGGCAGAACGAGGCTTTTCGCCAAACACAGCCAACCATCGACTGGAAAACCAAGCCAAATCCGCTACCTAGGAAGGACGTCACAATCCAGGGTGGTCCGATGAATTGGGAAGCGAGTCCTTACAATTTGCCGCGTACAGTTCGGGTTACGCCAGAAGCGGTTTCAGGTCAGCTTCCGGTTTCTGGGGTACTTCACGGAATGGAAAACCACCGGGATTGTCATAATCCAATTACGTTCGCGTGTGATTTGGATCGGGCGACCACTTTTGATGTACTAGTCAGCAGCGTATCCGGATATGGTGGAGCAAAGCTCAAAATTGAACTTGACGGTTCCAATTACTTGTCCAGAGACTTCGCGGACCCTGACGGTTCAACCAAAGGCGACACTTTGCATCAATACGACGGGACCTATACAGTCAAGATTCCGGCAGGCAAACACACCGTGGTTATTTCAAATACTGGAAAAGACTGGCTCACTGCGAGCTATCGATTCCGAGACCTCAATCCACGCCCGACACCGCCATTGATTAGTTGGGCGACGGTTGGAGACTCGGTTGCGATTGCATGGTTGAGGGTCGAGGATCGCACTTGGACAAAGCTATGTGTACAAAAGGAAACCGTTGCGCCATCCCCAGCCTCGCTATTCAGTCTTAGCGGCCTATCTAGTGGAAAATGGAATGTCATTCTTTGGGACACTTGGAAAGGTGAGGAAATTCGGAGTATTCCGGTTAAAGTCGGTCTGGATGGCAAGCTAAAATTTGAACTTCCGATCATTGAAACAGATATTGCGGTCAAAGCTGTCAAAGTGTCTTCGTAGGAATATATAGTGGCAATCACCGAACAATACGATTTCTTGGTCATCGGAAGCGGGCTGGCCGGCCTCAGTTTTGCATTGTCAGTGGCAGAATTTGGAAAAGTTTGTGTTCTGACGAAGGCGGAGATCAGTGATTCTAATACCCAGTGGGCACAAGGCGGGATTGCAGCGGCCGTTGGAGAATCCGACAATTGGCTCTTACATGAGCAAGACACTCTCGTTGCCGGAGGCAATATCAATGACCCCGAAGCAGTTCGTTACCTTGTCCAAAATGCTCCATCTGCCATTGAGTGGCTGGAAAACCTTGGAGCCAGATTCGATAAACAGGCCGGAGAATTAACCCTTGGCAAAGAAGGGGGACATAGCACCCACCGCATAGTCAAACATGCAGACAAGACGGGTTGGGAGGTAGAACGCACGATGGTGGCGGCGGTTCGTGCCTCGAAGAACATCACCATTTACGAAAATGCGTTTGTTACATCGCTTCTCACAGTTGGTGGCGTTTGCCGCGGTTGTCAGGCAAACATTGGCGGGCTGGGGGAAAAGGTCTTCGCTGCAAAGGCAATCATGCTTGCGACAGGTGGATGTGGGCGAATGTATCAGCACACGACGAATCCGAGAGTTGCGACGGGCGATGGCATCGGCTTAGCTCACGAGATTGGGGCGCAGATTTTGGATATGGAATTTATGCAATTCCATCCGACCACCTTGTTTCATCCGCAAATGCGAAGTTTTTTGATTACTGAGGCGGTTAGGGGTCACGGCGGAACCCTCCGCAATCACCATGGTCGGAGGTTTATGTACGACTACGATCCTCGTTTGGAATTAGCTCCAAGAGATGTTGTTGCCAGAGCGATCGATGCGGAAATGAAGAAGAGACAGACTTGGTGCGTCTATTTGGATACGACTCATTTGGCTTCGGCGGACGTGATTCACGAATTTCCGACGATATT
>JAYUOQ010000219.1:0-4162 GCA_043760685.1 Armatimonadota bacterium
CTTGGCGACACGACCAAAGATCTAAATGCAAATCGACGTCATCGACTCTCATACCGGCGGCGAACCAACTCGAGTGGTGGTTGGTGGATGGCAGACACCCAAGGGGAACTCGTTGGCCGAGATGAGGGACTACGTTGATAGCCATCAAGCCGACTTGCGAAATGCAGTCAGTCGCGAACCAAGAGGCTCAGACGTCCATGTTGGTGCTCTCTTAGTTCCCGCCTTCGATCCCGAATGTTGCACCGGAGTCATCTTCTTTACAACGGTTGGAACTTTGGGAATGTGTGGTCACGGAACCATTGGAGTAGTTGAAACACTCCGACACCTGGGTCGAATTGAGGCCGGAATTCACAAAATCGAAACTCCAGTTGGAGTAATCGAGGTGCGGCTCGAGAAGGACAATACAGTTTGGGTAACCAATGTACCGTCGTACAAGTTGACCGAAGTCTGCGTCGAAACCGAAGGATACGGTTCAATTTGTGGCGACGTGGTCTGGGGAGGAAACTGGTTCTTTTTGGTTGGCACGAACGCCTTTATGCCCGAAGTGACCTACGATAATCGTCGAGACTTGATGCAATTTACAATCGAGGTAAAAAACGCTCTGAGAGATTCGGGCGTACGTGGTTCAGACGGGCATGAAGTCGATCACGTCGAAGTCTTTGGCCCCGGAACAGTTCCGGGTGCCAACAGTAAGAGTTTTGTCCTTTGTCCGGGCTTGGATTACGACCGATCGCCATGCGGAACTGGGACCAGTGCCAAGATGGCCGCATTGTACAGTAAAGGTGAACTAGAAGAAGGGATGCTTTGGGTTCAAGAAAGCATCACTGGTTCAACTTTTACGTGCCACGTCTCGATAGAAGAAGACAAAATAGTTCCTCACATTTCCGGGAAGGCTCATGTGACGGCGAAATCGACTTTGTATTTTGACGAGAATGATCCCTTCCGCTGGGGTATCGCTTAGTGGCAAGAGTAACAATTGTTGGGGCAGGAATCATCGGGCTTTGCTCTGCGTACTTCGCCCGAAAGAAAGGGTTTGAGGTTTGGGTTATTGATCGTAATCCAGAAGGTGCAGATAGTTGCTCAACCGGTAACGCCGGAATGATTGTTCCCAGTCACTTCGTGCCTTTGGCGGCACCAGGAATGGTCAAAATGGGCATGAAAATGATGTTCAAGTCCAAGGCACCATTTGCATTCAAAATTCCACCAACCCTCGACCAAATCCTTTGGTCGTGGATGTTCATGGGCAAATGCGACCCCGAACATGTCGCGAAGTGCGAAACGATCATTCGCGATATGAATCTTGAGAGTCGAAAGCTCTACGAAGCGATGACCGAGGACCTAGGAATTGGTTATCAACTGGTCAAAAAGGGACTGCTCATGCTTTGCAAAACCATGCAAACCCTCGATGCCGAAGCAAAGCTAGCGAAGCGAGCCAACGAAATTGGTGTCAAAGCCACTGTCCATAACCCCTCAGAGCTTCAAGTTATTGATCCAACCGTAACGATGAACGTGATGGGTGGAGTTCATTTTCACGATGACTGTCACTTAACCCCCCATGACTTTCTTGGCGCTCTTCGGAAGAAATTGCATGAAATGGGAGTTCATTTTGACCTTGGTCGGGCCGGGGTCACCCACCTCAATTCGGTTCAAGACAAAGTTGAAGTCGTAACCGCCAGGGGCGAAAAGTTTGACTCTGATTTTGTCGTGATCGCCACTGGTGTTTGGTCTCGTGAGATAGCCAAGCAACTGGGGATCGGAATGCCGATGATGGCTGGTAAAGGCTATTCGATGACGCTCGAGAATCCGGTCGAGACACCAACTGTATGTTCTTTGTTGATGGAAGCCAGAGTGGCAGTTACTCCCATGCAAAATGGCGTTCGGTTTGGCGGCACAATGGAACTTGGAGAGCCAGACGATGAAGTCAATCTTGACAAGGTTAAAGGCATCGTTGAGTCCATCCCAAGTTACTTCCCGAAATTCCAAGAGCAAGATTTTGTGGATCAAAAGGTTTGGTACGGCTTCCGACCATGCTCTCCCGATGGGTTGCCGTATGTGGGCAAAGTTCGAAACAATCCTCGAGTAATCATGGCGAGCGGACACTCGATGATGGGGCTAAGTTTGGGACCGATAACCGGTATGCTTGTATCTGAGATTTTGGCTGTCGAAGAGACTACTCTTCCGATCAACCAACTCAATCCGAACCGATATGCCTGATACCGAATCTGTAATGACGGCTTGCCAACGAGCAAGCGATGCCGCCCCTATTTTGCGAGCACTTGAACCAGCAAAACTCGCTGACTTCTTAGATCTCATTGCATCCAAATTGGCGGCCAGAGAGGCAGAAATCGTTCCGCTTGCAAGCTCAGAATCTCACTTGCCGACCGCAAGAATAACCGGTGAGTTAGGTCGAACAACGAGCCAACTTCGAATGTTTGCCACCGATATTCGAGAAGGTAAATGGGTTGATCGTCGCCTTGTCGAAGCTCTACCTGATCGCGCTCCTTTGCCACGACCGGCTCTAAACCGGTCCATGATCCCGATCGGACCAGTCGCCGTTTTCGGAGCATCGAACTTTCCTCTGGCATTCTCAGTAGCGGGCGGAGATACTGCCTCTGCACTAGCTGCCGGTTGTCCAGTAGTCGCCAAAGTCCATCCTGCTCACCCCGGAACTTCCGAATTAGTGGGCTCAATAGTCTCCGAAGCAGTCCAAGAATCGGGCCTTCCTGCCGGAGTATTTCAACTCGTTTCCGGCGCCAACGAAGTTGGTGCAGCTCTCGTTTCAGACCCCCATATCAAGGGAGTCGGGTTTACCGGCTCAAAGATGGTTGGAAGACTATTAATGGACTTGGCGGCAAAGCGACCTGAGCCAATTCCAGTTTTCGCCGAAATGGGAAGCATCAATCCAATCTTCATGCTTCCTGGAGCATTAGCCGAGCGCGGAGAAGCGTTAGCCGCGGGATATGTACAATCAGTAACTATGGGAGTTGGACAATTCTGCACGAACCCTGGCGTCGTTTTAGGTATCGAGAGCCCAGAATGGGAAGCATTTTGCGCCGCAGTTTCGGCGGGAATTGCCCAAGTTACTACCGGCACCATGTTGACGCCAGGAATCGGAGCTTCTTACAATGCGAACGCCGGAATCGTTTCTGATGCGCCAGGTGTCGATTCTCTGGTCAAACCTACAGAGCCTGGTCAACCGGGATTAGCAAAAACGACATTAGCAAACTTCTTGGAGAATCGAGAACTCCGCGAAGAAGTCTTCGGTCCGTTCGGAATCCTTGTTACAGCCTCCACAGTCGAAGAACTCACTTGGCTTTTCCCAGTCCTCGAAGGTCAGTTGACGGGAACGATCCAATATGCTGCTTCCGATGAAGCCCTGGTCAAGGAGTTGGTTCCCCTTCTAGAAGCCAAGGTCGGACGGTTGGTATTTAACGGCTTTCCTACCGGAGTCGAAGTATGCGAAGGGATGCAACATGGTGGACCGTATCCGGCATCAAGCGACGTGCGGTTTACCAGCGTCGGAAACCATGCCATTCTGCGCTGGCTCCGCCCAGTAACATACCAAAACGCTCCGGCTTTTCTTTAATCTTAGCTACCAAGCTTGTGGAGCGAGAAAGTAAACCGCGCTGCTCCCCGTGGGGGAGCTGGCGAGGTACGAGCCAGAGGGGGTGTCTTTGAAGTCCTCGAGTTTCGGCGACAAATGCGCCCAAAAAAAATTCTAACACCCACTCGATTGGCGTTTGCGTGATAATAAGAACATGTGGCGATGGGGGTTGGTGGCACTTGTTCTCGCTTGCTCGTGCCAACCAAGCGCAAGTTCCAAAAACTCAACAAGTAACGCTGGGACCTCATCAACCGGAGGGACGCCTTTCGTTCCCAAAGCGAACAACGGCACTTCAACTGAAACCCTTTCAGCATCCGAAGAAGCCCAAGTCATTGCCGGAGCAATGGATGAGTTTTTTAATTCGCGATGGCAAGATTGGAATGTCGGGGAGTACATTGCCGTCGAGCCAGCATGGACAATCGGGCAATTTGACACCTATGTGCGGTCGCTGGCGCGTGATCTCGCCCGGGCCGCAGGCAGCGCGGCGCACCTCGAAGCGCTTCGGCGCACTGATTCCGGCCCGTTCTCGGTGGCCGACGCGACGTCGGTGGAGCAATT
>JAYUOQ010000220.1:0-4147 GCA_043760685.1 Armatimonadota bacterium
CTCAACCGCATTAGAAATCAGCTCGTTCATCAAGAGGGCAACTTGGGTCGCTTGATTCATATTCAGCCGTAAGTCTTCGCCACGAACAACAAATCCAACTGTCTTGTTGGGCAACATCAAAGAACTTTGGTGATGATGGACAAGCGCTTCAGCAATTGACCGAATTCCGACGTGATCAAGGTCCTCTCGACTGAGGAGGTCGTGTACGGCTGAAATTGCCAGAATGCGCGTTAGAACGTCGTTCAGGGCTTCTTCCAGCGTCTTGTAGCTGGCGGTTCGAATCTGCAGCCTCAGCAACGCAGCCACCTGCTGAAGGTTATTCTTCACCCGATGATGAACTTCTTGCATTAAGGTGTCGCGCACCTGAAGCTTGGCATGTTCAATCGCGAATGCAGCTTGTTGTGAGAGAGTTTCCAAGGCTGATATCTCATCTGGTGTGAAATCGCGAACTTCTCCCGTGTAACAAGACAAAACACCAACCGGCTTATCCTGGATAGAAAGCGGAATACAAATCATGCTTCGAAGACCTTGTTCAACAGCCAAGTCGTGTCCAATATAGTCAGAATCGACTTGGACATCTCGAACAATTACCGGTCGGTTTTCTTCAAGGGTTCGTCCCGCAATAGATTCACCTAGCTTGATTCCTCGCTTTCGTTGGTAGGCCTTTACCGTTGCTTGAGTCGCCCGGAGAATAAGCTCTTGTCTTTCTTCATCAAGCAATCGAACAGTACAGACTCGGTAATTGAACTGTTGTGCGGTTAGATTTACCAGCAATTGCAAGACTTCATCAAGGTACGGGCTCGTGGAAATGGTTCTTGATACTTCACTAAGAGCGCCAAGACGGTTCGATTGCGTTCCAACCTGAAAACCCGCACGATACGATTTGTAGCCCAAAGCAACCAACTGAGATACTTTTGCTAGTTTCTCTCGGGTTTTTAGCTCGAACCGCCACGGAGTTTTTCTTCTCAATACAATGATTCCAAAAGTACTGCCATCAATGTGCCTGAGAGGAATCGCCGCAACGCCACATGATTCCTTTTCCGACAGACCGGGATATTTCGCATAATTTGAGTGCTGATAGGCTCGATTGGGAATATATCGACCTTCACCACTAGCCAGCGCTTCACCGGATAATCCAATACCCTTGCCCAGCTTCAATCGATTGACTAGCTCTGGGGCAATAGTGCTTGCCCGCAAAATCAGTCCATCTTGGGTGTCCCGGAAAAGAATATCACAAGAGTCAGCCTTAACCGACCGACAGGCCAAATCAGCCAATTCATCCAGCATTTCGTCTTCGGCTCGAGCACCTGCTACGATCTCTAGAAGCTGTTTGACCTCAAATTCATTCATGAATCAAAAGGGACCAAGAGCAGTAGTGCTTACTAAACTCGGATCCAAAATCCTTCGAGCAAGTTCTATGACTTGTGCGTTGGTTACTTTATTGAGCCTTTCGAGCGATTCTTCTACCGTAATGTCTCGCCAAAAATTGAGTTCACTTCGGCTCATTCTCATCATTCGGCTACTCATTCCTTCCAGTGCCAAAACCAGGTGGCCGGACAAGCTCTTTTTCGTCCTATCTAGCTCTTCAACTTCTAATCCTGTTGCCATAATTTTGTCAAATTCAGTTCGGACGATTGCCTTTACTTCTTCCCAGTTCTTTTTGCTGGTTCCACCATAAACTGTATAGGCGCCACCAGCACCATAAGTTAGTGAATAGCTACCGATGCTATAAACGAGTCCACGCTTCTCTCGCACTTCTTGGAAGAGTCGGCTTGACATGCTGCCACCTAAGGCAGAATCAAGGACACTCATTACAGGCAGGAGTTCTTCTTCGTAAATTGAAATTGCATCAGAACCGATACAAAAATGGACTTGTTCCGTGTCTTTTGCAATCTCGTTAATCGCAGCAATTCCGGCCGGTCTTGTGACCTGAGATTCCGATATTCCCGATTTTAGCTTTCCAAGTACTTTCTCAGCTTGTTCCTTAATTTGGTCAGGATCAACATTTCCTGCGACCGCGAGAAGAACATTTTCTCCCCGGTATTGCCGCTCCATGTATTCCAGAATATGTTCTCGTCGGAATGACATCACTGATTCTTCGGTCCCAATAATTGGTTTTCCGAGTTCATGTTGACCCCAGCGATAGCCTAAATGAAGCTCGTGTACATGGTCGGATGGTTCGTCTTCACTTCGCTTAATCTCTTCACACACCACTCCCTCTTCCGTTTCAAGTTCTTTTGGATCGAAGTTAGAATGGAGCATCATGTCGGTCAAGACATCGATTCCATTGGCAGTGTCATCGGACAATACTCGGCAATAGTAACAGGTTGATTCCTTATCAGTGAAGGCATTGAGGACCCCACCGCGCCCCTCGATGGACTCGGCAATTTGTTTTGCCGACCTAGTTGGAGTTCCCTTGAACAGCATGTGCTCAATCAGGTGGGTTATTCCGGCTTCATTTTCATTTTCATGCCGACTTCCGGTTTTACACCAAAGACCGATCGCTGCACTTTTGACATAAGAAACAGGTTCAACGAGGATTCGAACACCGTTCGAAAGAGTGATTTTACTGAGATTGGTCATTGATTTTGATTGCGAGCGTTCCGAGCCGCTCCATAGAAAATTGAAATTCGTCGCCAGGTGTTACTACGCTGTCTTCATCGCTAAAAATTGGTCCGACGCAAAAAATGTCACCAGGACGCAATGTACAGGTTTCAGATGCAAACCGAACAGCTTCTATCATCGAAATAGTGAACTCCTCAAAGTTTGCAGTGGATCGCTCCACATGATTAGCCTTGATCGATGACTCAAGTTTATAAAGGATTCCATTTGTGGTCATCACCATTGCATCGTCAAGTTCATCCGGTGTGGTAAGTACGGGTCCAATCGCAATTCCAAGGTCATGCGACCGTCCCATTCCAGTTCCTTGTTTGCGTTCTTCGTCTTCCAACGCCTTAGCCGTAACAATCACTACCAGCGTCACTCCAAGAAGCATTGCTTCGGCTTCTTCGATATTTACTTGATATCCGGAGCCGACAATTGTTGCTCCTAGGTAGCATCGAGCAAGAAATTCCGAATCAACATCAGGGAGGTTAATGATTTGGCTTGGTCCAATAACCGCACCGGGATTCCCGTAGAAAAAATGAGGATCTTGGGTTTGCTCCCCGATGTCTGATCGAAATATACGAATACTTGGCGGCGTTGGCACGGGGCAAAGCGGTCGAATATCCGCTGCTTCGTGGACCGCGATTGCTTCGGTCCCATCAGTCTCGTAGACCTTGCCCGAATATACCATTCCCGATTTTATGAATCCAGGTTCGGATTTCAGCTCAAAACGGCAAAGTTTCACCTGAGTAGGATACCTTGGTCCTAGTACCGGAACGAAAGAGCTTGCCCCGCAGTCAAACAAATGTCGTAAACCAAAATGGCAAAAGTGGCAGCAATGAAAAAACAAACAAAGATTCTTATTTGTGACGACGAACCCTTTGTTCTCCGTCTCTTGCAAGTTCACTTTGAGCGAAACAACTTTGACGTAACGACAGCCTCAAATGGCAGGGAAGCCCTCCAATATCTCATGGATGGGACTCCGGATGTTTGCCTCTTTGATGTAATGATGCCGTACGTCAGCGGGCTTGAACTTCTCACGAAAATTCGAGGTAATCCTCTGACGGAAGGTTTGCCCGTGGTTCTTCTTACCGTAAAAGCACAGGATGACGACGTATATCAAGGATACAATCGGGGTGCCGACATGTACTCAACAAAGCCATTTGACCCGGAAGATATCGTTCGAAATGTTGAGTTAATTTTGCAACATTCTCAATAGTACATGCTGAAGCATGTACTTGGCGAAACAGTTGTGGTACGATCCTAGCCTAGAAGGGAGATACCTAGGAAAAAACCATGCCAAAGAAGATTCTGGTCTGCGATGATGAACGCCATATAGTCCGATTGATTCAAGTCAATTTAGAAAGAAATGGCTATATAGTCGTCACAGCTTTTGATGGGAAAGAGGGTTTGGAGAAAGTCAAGGCTGAAAAGCCTGATATGTGCGTACTTGACGTCATGATGCCCTACATGGACGGATTTGAAGTATTGAAGTCATTGCGACGTGAGCCTGAGACGGAAGCACTTCCGGTCATCATGTTAA
>JAYUOQ010000221.1:0-11115 GCA_043760685.1 Armatimonadota bacterium
CAACAGATTCCGGTGTGGGAGACTCAAGATACTGAGAAGGGAGTTGCCGTACACGGACTGTTTTCGCGGATCGCGAAGGACTATGATGTTGCCAACCGGATTCTCAGCTTTAATCGCGACAAGCAGTGGCGAGAACTCGCGGTATCGAAGCTAAACCTGAACCTCAATGAGTCTGTTCTCGATCTATGTTGCGGTACCGGAGACTTCCTTCCTGTCCTGAGGAAGCAGGTTGGTGAGCGCGGTGAAGTTGTCGGAATTGACTTCTGCGAGCCTATGATAGCTCAAGCTTCAGCAAAAGATGAAAACTCACTTTTGATCGTTGGTGACGCATGCGAACTTCCCTTCGAGGATGAGCGCTTCCACGGTATCTCAGTTGGATGGGGAATCCGAAATGTCAGTGATATCCAACGAGCTCATGCCGAAGCGATTCGCACACTTAAGTCCGGTGGGCGCTTTGTGTCCATTGATTGTGCTGAGCCTAAAAGTCGATTTGTCCGCTGTTTTACTGGCATCGGACGCACCGCCCTAACCAGTATCCTAGGAAGGTCTCTCAAGAGCAAGGATGACTACCGCTATCTCAACGAAAGTTCAAAGCGATTTAAATCAAGACAAGAATTAGTTCAAATCATGCAGGCCGGTGGATTCAGTGACGTGCAATTTCAAGACCTCATGCTCGGAAACATCTGCATCCATTGGGGAACCAAACCATGACCGCACCTTACTTATCTATTCTCAAAAATCCCGATATTCAAGCACAATTGCTCCGAAAAGTCTCGGAAGAAGTGACAGAAATTGAACAAGTCATCCGCGAGAGCACCCATTCAAAGGTTGATCTCGTTCAGCAAGTCTCAAAGCAAATCCTAGACGCCGGTGGAAAGAGACTAAGGCCCGCCTTTGTCATCCTAAGCGGCAAAGTAGTCAATCCTGACGCCGACATGGATCGCCTCCGCAAGCTTGGAGCCTGCATGGAAATCATCCACATGGCAACATTAGTCCACGATGATGTCATCGACTCGGCTGGTACTCGCCGAGGCAGACCGACTGCCGCCGCATCGTTTGGCAACACCACGGCAATCATGTCCGGTGACGTCTTCCTCGCCAAAGCGATGTCACTTCTTGCCGCAGACGGTGACGTAGAAGTCTTTCGAACTGTTGCCGACGCAGTCTGCGAAATCGCAGAAGGCGAAGTCCTCGAACTGGAAGCTCGGGGGGACTTTGACCTTAATCCTGAACAACACCTTGAAATCCTTAAAATGAAGACTGCTTCATTCATTCGCTGTTGTTGCGAACTTGGAGCCATCGTTGCTGGAGCAAGCAAATCCCAGCGAGAATCCCTCGCTCAGTTCGGTCATCACACGGGAATGGCGTTCCAAATTGCCGATGATCTACTAGACTACCGGGGTGACAAAACCAAGACCGGTAAACCAATCGCAACTGACTTCCGCGATGGACAAGCAACTCTCCCTTTAATCTTCTTGCGAGACAACCTTAGCGAAGCAGAGAGTCACATCGCCCGACGACGATTTGGCGGCTCAGTCAATGAAGATGAAATCCGAATGATTTGTGACTGGATGGATACTCGTGGCGCATTTGAAAAGAGCGAAGCACTTGGCAACGAGCACATCGCTACCGCCCATAATCATCTCGACACACTGGACGAAAGCCTGGCAAGAGATATGCTCCACGCCGTCGCTGATTTCGTCATCGCTCGTCAATCCTAGGAACGAACATTCACGCTTGGCAAGAGCCGAAGGTTATTCAAACAACTCTTCGACTCGTCGCCGTCGTTTAGATTCACTCTTTCAAACTGAATTTCGACGTCGCCTGACGAAGACAAATAGCCCTATTCCTCCAAGCAACGGAGTCATCGCAAACGCCGAAACTCCACGAGTCGATGTTTCCTCTGAAGATCGGGAAATCCTTTTCTTGGTGAAGTAGATATCGTCTTCTACTGAACGTGGAAAGTCGTTGTCGACAAACGTTTCTACCTGGCAATTGTCTGGGATGGCTTCAGCCGGAATCTTGACATGTTTGGCAAGGAGTGCAGACGTATCTTCAGGAATCGGGGCTGTCCATTGTGGCGTCTGCCAAATTTGACGTTTACCGATTTTTGCTTCGTAGTCACCAACCGAAACGAAGTAGAGACGCAAGGTTCCCTTTTTGCTTGGCAAAATGTTTGTGACCGGAACATAAAATGGGTTATAAGGCTTACTGGTCCTGAACGTCATTCGTACTGTTCCCGTAGATGCAGCCAACTTGGATTTGTCAACTACTTTGAATGCCGTCAAGTACCAACCTCTGGAACAATATCGTTCTGCCCAGGTTTGAACTTCAGGCGTTGAGACATAACCATGCTCATTCATCCAATCGTTGATTGCCTGAGCATTTCGTGATAGCAGAGTTGTGGCGTGGAATCCAGCGACGTCCGCCTCTTGAATGACTCTGACCTCCGAAGATTTGCTTCCGCGAAATCCACCTCCTCCAAATCCACCGCCCTGAAATCTGCTATTAACAGTTGGATCGAGGCTGGCGAGCGTATTGAAAGCTTTGCTGGATGCCTCGTGGAGTTCGGGTTTTCCTGGGGTTGGTGCAATGAATCCGAAATCATCTGCTCCCGATCGAAAGTTCGCGTTTCGAATGAAATGCTCCGTTTGATGAGCTTCATCCCAGATAACGATGTTAGTCTGATCTCCGAATACGACGGGTTTTCCGGGGGGGCCAACTCCTGAGCAAGCCAAGGCAGAATAAGTTAACCCAAAAGCTCCGAATATGATCGAACGTACTTTGGTTCGATAGAGAGAAGCGTTGGAACGACGATAAGTTTTGGTGCGAGAGAGAGCCTGTACCATTAACTTTGGACGCATGACTCTTACACGCGTGTCATAAAGCTGAAATCAACAACCAATTCCACATTCTAGCGACGCATCATCACGACTTCGCCATACTTCCGGAAACCCAATCGTTCATACCACGGAACCAGCGACTCATTGCATTGCAGCGTCGCCGTACACTTTCTCGAAGCCGCGATCCCGATCAAAGATCGAACCAAGTTAGCCCCCAAGCCATCTCCACGGCTTTCCGGAGCAACGGTTATGTTATAAAGTCCAAGGATCGCGCCGGTTTGAAAAACCATCGCTCCCGCCGAAGGACCAATTCGCCCTGGCAAACGGAGCAACTCACAACCATCTGCCGAAGCCGTCAACATTGAAATCCCTTCGCAAAATCCGTTGCTGGAAGTAGAAAAGAACTGACTCGCCAAAAACATTGTGTGGTCGTAACGGGACGAGTAGCCCATAACCGTTTCTAAGTCGAGATCCACTCCCCCAGATGGATTCCGCGAAAACATCAGACTGAGGGAATTCCCGGTCGAAAACCCAGCACCCCGCATCATTTCCATCACGGATCCAGTCTGATCGGTTGGAATGACATAGGAAGTGTGAGAATTCAATTGGGCTAATCGAGTAATCGCGGGCAAATTAGGACGAGCAATGATGGAAAAATTCGCCGCCGGATGATCACTTTCTGACCGGCAACCAATGATTCCCTCATCTTCAAATCGGCAGGCACCAACCGCCGTCTTCGCTAACGCAAAGTAAGTCTCAACCATGTTGAGACAGCACGATTCTACGATCTCACGATCGGTTAAAGGACGATGCTCCAAAACAACCCAAACCCAACACGCCGATTAGAAATTCCTACCCCGGCATTAAAACCCGACGCAATGTCGGTACCAACCCAGAGTACCGGATTCTTTGGCGTCAACAAAAGGCTAGCGTAGCTCTTGCCTTTCTTATCAAATTTGATCAAGTCAAAACCAACCGCGATTTCAAAGCGAGAAGGCATCTCGAACGTTATTCCCACCCGAACAGTCGGAGAAACGATCTTTAAAGGCGGAACATAGTCCTTGTCGGCAACCACACTTTCAAAGAAATTTGCAACCTCGCGAAGGAGTTTTTCTTGAACAAAGACTCCGCCATAGTGGCCCGAGTCAATCGATAACAATTTGGATCGAGGCAAGGCTTGAATCAACGCATCAGTACACTCTGAAGGTACAACGGTGTCAAATTTCGCCCGTATTACGAACGTCTTGCCAAGTTTGCTCGGATTAAGATACTTTGAAGGCTCAACACTCTCAAGTGCCTTGGACAGTCGCTGTTCATTAAATCCCTTTGCTCGCAGTTCATCCTTGATGGGAACCAACAATGAGGACTTCCACACCAGCTTCCCAAGTTCAATGCCCCCAAGTAAAAACGCTGCATTTTCCAGGCGACTATCGACGGCATAAGCCAACGAAGAAACAATGGCTCCCAGGCTGGTTCCATAGATTCCAACAATCTTTCCGCACTCGTTCCGAGATTGAACATAGTCAAGAGACCGACGAACATCCATGACCGACTGAGTCATCGTTGCCTTGAGCCTCTCTGGATCAGGCTGTATTGCTAGTGCACCAGATACAGCTCCTTTGGGAGTTCGAGTGAGGTGATATGGCAATGTCATGATCGCCGCCCCAATTCCGCGTTGGTTGAGTTCCAGCGCAAGCGATCTCTCCACCTTCAGGCTCGGAGCTCCCCAATAATGCAGGATCAACACGATAGGAGGCTTTTCAATGTCAATCGGCAATTGGATATGCAGTTGAACAACATCGTTTTCCACAGACTTAGACTTAAATGCGCTGGGAAACCTCGCGATATATGCACTAAATTCTTCGTTCTCTTCGAGTACTTGCCACTTGTCGAAAGTGGTCTTTGGCACATCAAATTGAGCAAAGCTGGAGCAACAAAGGGCAAAAATGGCAACAACGATAGCTAGGCGAAGGACTCTCACGTCAATTCTTTGAGCCGCTCAGCTCACCAATTTTTGCTTCACCATTGCGTATATGATAGCGACTCGCGATCAAGAACGACTTTCCCGCCTCAGAATTCCTATCCACTTTTACTCGGCGGTGACATTCAATAGCTTTACTCAGTAGGTCAGCTAGCTCCTTGTCATGGCCCTGCCCTTGACCAGCCGGAACAATTTCCAGTAACACAGCGGGAAGTATTGGCGCCGCATCCGCATCGGAAGCATTCAAAACGGAACTTGCTGAGGCAATTGCATCAACGACTTCTTTATTTTTTGCTTGAGTCTGCGCCAACTTCAGTGAATCATTTATTCGGCGATCCTCATCAGGAGCAAATTTAACCGCCAACTTCAATGCAGATTCAGCATCCCCCCATCGATTGGTAACCCGAAGCAATGCTGCATACATCCATTGGTCTGAGTTTGGGATAGCCTTTGGATCAATGTTTTTGAGCATGTCATCTGCGACTTTGCCAAGCAACTCAGCTCTGCGCTCGTCGCTTATTTCGCCGTTCTGGACTTTGAACTCGAGAGTAGTGCCAGCGGATTCCAACCGCTTATAGCCAATAGCAGCCCTAGCCTCAGCAGAAACTGCAGTAATATCATTAGGGTTTGGGTATTGACCACAGCCACCTAAGAAAACCACTAACCAGAAAATGTATTTACTTTTCATCTAAATATAGATTGCGTATCGTTCTGCCGGGAACAAAGCATCCCTGTATATTTCGCTTCCAGAGAATGTTAGCACGGCCTTGCCTTTTAATTTCATCTTATGAAAAGGCGTGTTTTTACTCTTACTAAATGATTTATTGCGGTCAAAAGTCCACTCAATATCGGGATCAATAACTGTGACCTGAGCCACTGGCAAACCTTCTGGCTTCAATGTTCCCCCGTCCAAGTTCAGGATTTCTGCCGGCATGGTGCTGAGCTTCCTGACTGTTTCCAATGGGCTTAATATCCCCGAATGAGTCAAATAGGTTAGTGTCGCGCCCAACGTTGCTTCAATAGTTGAAGCACCAAATGGAGCTTCATCAAAAGGGACGTCAACTTCATGCGATGCATGAGGAGAATGGTCACTGGCAATACAATCGATGGTGCCATCCTGTAAACCCTGCAGCAACAACTCGACATCTACTTTTGTCCGCAAAGGAGGCTGCATTTTGAATTTGGTATCAAATTCACCAATATCGTCTTCGGTAAACACAAAGTGCATTGGACATATTTCGCAGGTAACCGGAGCACCCAAGGACTTAATAAGGCGAATAATCTCAACTGCTCCCCAAGTACTCACCCTCATGATGTGAACGGGACAGCCGGTATGCAAAGAAAGGAGACAATTTCGCATCGTCGCAATCTCTTCGGATGTGCGAGGAATTCCTTTTAGACCAAGCATCGCACTAACTGCACCCTCATTCATCGATCCTCCTTTGCTGAGGTTCGAATCATCGCAATGAGCCAATATCGGCAGTCCAATTTGATTACAGAACACCATGGCTCTGTTCATGATTTGGGAATTCTGGATGGGAAAGCCCTCGTCACTTGCGGCAACTATCCCTGCTCGTTTCATCGCCGCCAAGTTTGAAAGCTCCTCACCCTTGAGACCTTTCGTCAATGCCCCAACTGGTGCAACAAAAACCCCGCCAGCTTCGGGAGAAGCCGCACGATCCAGAATGAAGTCAACAATAGCGGGATTATCGAGTGGTGGATTTGTATTAGGCATACAACAAATCGTTGTATATCCACCCGCCGCCGCCGCTTGAGTACCCGAAATGATGGTCTCCTTGTGCTCGTCACCGGGTTCCCGAAGGTGAACATGCATATCTACCAACCCGGGAGTAATCCAAAAGCCAGTGCAATCATAGACTTCATCGATATCACTCAGGTCTTCAATCTTTCCAATTTCAATAACCTGATCGTTTTCAATGAGGACACTGCCTATTTCGTCGAGTTCAAGCGAAGGGTCAAGTATTCGACCATTTCTCAAAAGTGTCTTCACGACTGCTGACCTCCGAAGCACCAATAGAAAGCTGCCATTCTGACAAAAACTCCATTTTCGACCTGCTGGTTGATCACTGACGAGTCACCATCTGCGGTCACATCGTCAATCTCGACTCCTCGATTGATCGGACCAGGATGCATAACGAGGCAGCCAGGATTAGCAAACCGCAGCGTATCGGCATTGATCTGGTACAAACTGCTATATTCTCCAATCGAGCTAATCATTCCTTCAGCCATACGCTCTTTTTGCAATCTCAAGCAGATAATAACGTCGGCACCAGAAATGCCTTCCTCAAGTTCATCACAGAATTCCCCGGGAAGCATAGATGGATGAGGTGGCAACAGTGTCCTTGGACCGACAAGCCGAACATTCGCTCCCATTTTGTCCAGGAGCCATGCATTTGATCGAGCGACTCGCGAATGAACAACGTCACCAACAATCGAGACATTGAGACCAACAAGTGATGATTTGCGCTCAAGGATCGTCAATGCATCGGCTAGGGCTTGGGTAGGGTGCTCATGCTGACCATCACCAGCATTTAAGACCGGACCACCGAAGTGCTTTGCTGCCAACATCGGTGCACCGCTCGATTTGTGACGCATGACCAATCCGTTTATCCGTTCATGCCTAAGCGTTAGAATCGTATCTTTTAGCGTCTCACCTTTATTCATGGATGACGCCGAAGTAGCGAAGTTGCTCGATCGCATTCCTAAATAAAATGCAGCCTGTTCAAAGCTGACTCTGGTCCTAGTCGAGTTTTCAAAAAAGAGGAGACCAATCACCGTCTTTTTCATGGAAGGAACGTCCTCACCGGCAATAATTTTTGCTTTAAATTCAGTGGCAAGGTCAAGTAGCCCAACGATCTCGTCATTGGGCATGGTCCGAATTGCAATCAGGTTGCGGTTCACTTCGTTGCCCCGCCTGAAATGAGTTCGACTAAGTCTTCACCCTCGAACTCCTTAACTTTCACCAAAACATGGTCTGAGCGCTCAGTCGCTACAGTTCTCCCACAGTAGTCAGGTTGAATTGGAAGCTCTCGATGACCTCGATCTAGAAGCACTCCGAGTTTCACTGAACTTGGACGACCAAATTTCATGAGCCCGTCAAGCCCAGCGCGAATCGTTCGTCCGGTAAAAATGAGTTCGTCTACAAGGATCACTCTCTTTCCAGTGACTTCGAAAGGAATTTCCGATTCATCTTCCGATTTGTCGGGGCGATCATCGCGAAAAGCTCTTGAATCGAGTTTGCCACACGGAATCGTTACTCCCTCGATTTGGGTCATCAGAAAGGCTAGTCGCTTCGCGATGGGATAGCCACGTTTCATGATTCCGACCACTACTAGGTCTTGTGCACCTTGGTTGTCCTCGAGAATTTCGTGCGCCATTCTACCAAGAGTTCGCTTGATATCTTCGGCATCCAGGATAACGGCTTCCATCCTAGGCTGGATTATGACAGACATCGGACCCCGATCAGACGACATCACTAAACCATGTCTGAAATAAAAGCGAAATCCCTGGCAGATATACCTAATGAAGTTCGCCCCCCTTTCCTATTATTTTTACGGGGTCTTAGCATCTCATCGAGATAACAGAAATGCTTTACATACAAACGACATGGTTGAAAGCCGCAAATCTGCGCTTTGAAAGTGGAGGGCAATAATGGCAATCAAAAATTCCTACGTCGGAATTGATATCGGTCATATGCATATCCGAATTGTTCAGGCTGAAAAGACTGCCGCTGGAGTACGTATTGCAAAAGTAGCAGAAGTAGCAACGCCCGCTGATGCTGTTCGAGATGGCTTGGTTCGCGATCCGGAAGAGGTTGGTCAAACAATCAAACTTGCGATGAAAGACGCGCACATCCACGCTCACAACGCCGTAGTCGCCGCTTCAGGTGGAGCAGTATTTGTTCGTTCAGTTCCTTTTCCAAAGATGAGCGCCCAAATGATGCGAGAATCAATTCGATTTGAAGCAAGCCGATATGTGCCTGGCTCAATTGAAGATTCGTATGTCGAAGGGGAAATCATTGGAGACCTCGGCGAAGCCCAAATGAACGTTTTGCTTGCAGCCGCACCTCGAGATATTGTCGATGGAAGGATTGCAAGCTGTAGTGTTGCTGGACTCGATGTACGAATTGTCGAAATAGAAACATTCGCTGCTTATCGATCACTGATCGAATCCGATACAACGAAGAATACGATTAGCAAGACCATCATCCTGGTTGACATTGGTGCAACCAACACTACCGTCAGCGTTATTGAAAAAGGTGTTTACGTTATGCATCGTTCGATGCCAGCTGCCGGAAACACCTGGACCGATGGACTCCGATCAGCATTTAAACTTGAAGCCGTTGATGCAGAAGCAGGAAAACGAGCTTTGGACCTGAGTGAAACACTGGGACCAAACGCAAAGGAAAATCCGCCGCTGAAAGTAATCGCTACCCAAATTGATGATCTCATTCGTGAGCTCAGACGATCTATGAATTACTTGCAGACCCAAAACCAAGGATCGGAAGCATCATCGAGCAACCAAATTGATGCGATGTATCTTTGCGGAGGTGGAGCAATGTTGCGGGGGCTAGATCAATACATCCAATCCAAACTTGGTATCCCAGTAACAACCGTTGGCGTATTCGACAATCCAGTCATCACTCAAACCGGATCAATCTCTGGATCAGGAATTGACCTTGCAGTTGCAACCGGACTAGCAATGAGGCCAATGCTCAGCGCGGCTTAAGGAGAAGAACAATGCCACTAATTAATCTAATTGAAACGCAAAACCTCGCCAAGAAGCGCGAGGGAAGTCAACTCCGAATCAGCAAATACACCTTCTTTGGAACTGCGGCTTTAATGACTATTTCGTACTTCGCCCTGATTGCTCAAGGTGTCGGACTCAATAGTCAGCAAAACGAGATTGAAGCGAAGCTGAAAAAGATGCGACCTCTTCAAGATGAAATTGATGCCTTCAAAAAGGATGAAGACAATCTAAATCCAAAGTTAACGACTCTTTCCGATGCACGAATTCTGACAAGTCGTTGGGCAAATCTCATGGGACATCTGGCAGTGAACACTCCGAGTGACGTTTGGTTGACGTCGTTCCGATCAACTGCCCCAGATCCAGAAAAGCCTATTCACATCACATTTAACGGAGTCGGAAAAACCCAAACCGATGTTTCGGAAATGATGATGAGAACCCAAAATGCACTCGACCTTGAATCAGTCAACCTTGTCGGTTCGCAAGAGAAGCCATTTGAGAAAGTAACTGGCATGGAGTTTGAAATCGGCGGAGACATCGTTGATTCCGCTCAGAAAAAAAAGAAATCGATTGATGTTAATAAGGAGGAATCCAAATGAAACGAAACCTAACACCTAAGACGTTCTACATTCTCTCTGGTGTAGTGGTTACAATCGGCGCAGGTCTGATGTGGATGACAAATTCCTCGATATCAGAGCAAAGCGCAAAAATCGAAACCCTGCGAAAAGAACTCAGAGATGAGAAGACCGTTCTTCATGAATTAGCGGATGCAAAGAAGAGAGTTGATGACCTCAAGTTCAAACTTGTGCACCTCGAAGCAGGCGTCCAAGACTTTGCCTACATTCCAACGATGCTAAAAGAGCTGGAGGAATTCGGCAAAAAAAACAACTTGGAAATCACTCAAGTAAAGCCAATCATCTCACCTGCTCCAACCGGTAAAGACGGCGAGAAGAAGAAGACTGCTTATCAAGAGCTTAATGTCAACGTGAAAGGAAGAGGCTCCTATGAAGACTCCCTAAAGTTCCTTCAGGCAATCAAAGTCTTTCCAAAGATTGTTGCCGTGAGAACAGTGTCGCTTTCCCCTCATCTTGATAACTCAGCCAAGAAAGAAGGAAAACCATTGTTGGAACTTGACCTCGAGTTGAGAGCCTACGCTTTCAAAGAAGAGGATAAGAACAAAGATCCTAAGGACTCTAAGACCGCCGCAAAGGCAGTGAAGGGAGGAAACAATGAATCGTGAGAAAAAACAATTAGTCGTAGTTGGCGTATTGGCTGCTCTCGTTCTGTCAGTTGGTGCATTCCAATTCACACGAAAGGATCCGCCACCGCCGCCTGCTGCAGTAAAGGAAACAGCGAAGGCTAAGAAGGACGCCGATAAGCCTGTTGTGCCGAAAAGAAAGTACGAAGAGCTTACAGACCTTCCCCCCAAAGATCCATTCGAAATCGCAACCTTTGTTGCAGGACCACCAAAAGCACCTGTCGTTGTACCACCAGTCGTACAGACGACGGTGCCCGGCACTGCGT
>JAYUOQ010000222.1:0-4130 GCA_043760685.1 Armatimonadota bacterium
TCGCAAAGTGAGTTCTTTGCAGACGGCCAAGGTTCCAGACCCTTAGTTCCTGGCACTATTCCTCGCGGTCACTTACGAGAAGATGGAGCGTTTTACACGGGCATCGAAAATGGTAAGTGGGTTGATAAACTACCGATGTCGCTAACAGAAGATCTACTAAAGCGTGGTCGAGACCGATTCGATATTTTTTGCTCGCCATGTCATGGTCGACTTGGAGACGGAAAGGGAATGATCGCTCAACGCGGATTTCAACTTAAGCGTCCAGTTGGCAACTATCAAACTGAAAGACTTCGCAAGATGCCCGTGGGTCACTTCTACGACGTAGTCACCAACGGCTACGGAGCAATGTACAGTTATGCGTCGAGAATTGAACCACAAGATCGATGGGCAATCGTTGCTTACATCCGGGTTCTTCAATCGAGCCAACATAGCTCGGTAAACGACTTGACCGCTGAAGAAAAAGTAAAACTTGATGAGAAAATTGCACCTAAGAAAGAAGCTGCAGAAGGAGGAGGTCACTAATGAGTGAAGCAACAATGGATAGTGGATCTGTTATGGAAGACCAAAGCAGTGTTCCAGGCTTTATGAAGCTTAAGCCTGTCTTTACGTTTCTGTCTCTCGGAGCGGTCGGTTACTGGGCGTTCTTAATGTTTGGTAGCGGCAATGCTCACCTGCATATGCTCAATAGCTGGATGTATGGTTGGATTTTCTGGCTGATGGCAACCTTGGGTTGCATGGCGCTCACGCTGATCCATCATTCCCTTCGAAGCATGTGGACTCTACCCGTATTACGAGTATTTGAAGGTGGATCAAGCCCGTGGATGTTTGGTGCGCTGGCGTTCTTTTATGCCCCCGTACGAGTCCACATGGGCAAAGTCTATCAGTGGATCGAACCTGAAGCACACAACTATGTTGTGAAATTCAAGCAGGCGTATCTGAACCAGGGCTTTTTTGACATACGGTTTGTTGTGATTTTTGGTCTGCTCGGGTTTATCTCGTGGTACCTCCAAAAGTCATCGACACGACAAGACAAGAGCATGAATGAAAACGAAGCTCAGCTTCGAACCAATGTTGCAAGTCCTTGCATCGTGTTCTTTGCGATCCTCACAACGTTTTTGTTAACTGACGTCGGAATGTCGTTGACTCCAAACTGGTACAGCACAATGTATCCGCTGTGGCTTATTGTGGGTGGTTGCCAAACCGCTTTGACGATTGGCATCCTCCTAGTTACAAGTGCTGGCGATAAGAATCCGTACAAGGATTCGATGTCTCCAACGCTCACGAAGGACCTTGGAAACATGATGTTCCTCTGCACCATGTTGTGGGGCTACACATCGGTTTCTCAGTTAATCATTCTGTGGAACGGAAACCTTCCGGATACCGCGATCTTCTATGCCCATCGGGGAGTTGACGCAAAGCTGGGTTGGAACTACATTGGCGCATCAACAATTCTCGGCTGCTTCTTGATTCCGTTCGTGACACTCTTGTCGCCGCGAATCAAAATGTATTACAAGAGATTGCAGAAGATTGCCCTCTTTATCTTTGTATTCAGATTTGTTGACGTGTTCTGGATTATTGCCGCATCCATTTGGCATCGAGAGTGGAACACCGCAATCCCAACAATCGGAGATATTGCTGGTGTCCTTCTCTTGGGATGTGTTTGGTTTGCCTTTACGCTTTCCAAGATGCAGAATCATCCGCTGTTACCACTATATGACAATCGATTGAAGGAGGCTAAAGCAAATGCACACTGAGTTTCAACCAGAAGATCCAGAAGTCCTAAAAGCAATGAAATATGACCGTCGGGACATTAAAGTCCCGATGCTCAAGTCGTGGACGACTTGGATCACAGGTAGTTGTATCGTTTGTTTCTTGGTCTCAATTCCAGTCTATAACTGGCTAACTACACCTGGCAAGACGTTGCCGTCAATGTTAGGAACAACTAGGGAAATGGCACCGAAGAGTAGCAACCGTATTCCTGCAGGAACTCCGCTCTTACAAGACAACCTTTCGACAAAAGTGGATATCAAGCAATTGAGAATGCATGAAGACGAAACGATGAGTTCGTTTGGATGGGTTGACCAAAACAAGGGCGTTGTTCGAGTGCCGATCGATAAAGCCATGAAAATGGTTATTCAAAACGGAGTTTCAACAGGGACGCAGGTTCCGGCAATGACCAAAGGAAATACAATTCCCCAAAACGGTGTCGGACCAGGAACGAGCAAGCCAAATCCATAATGATCATGCAAAAGAAGAGCAGCCCAATCTGGATTCCAATCTCAATACTAGCAATAGTTATTGGGGCGCTTGTGCTTATCCGGCCGATCAAGAGCAACGGTGTCTTATCAAAGTCTTTTGACTTCAAGCCGCAGATTGGCTCCCAGATGCCGGTCGATGCAAAGTTGACCGAAACAGACGGAAAAGAGCACCTCTTTGGCGAATATTTTCGCAGTGGCAGACCCGTCTTGTTCCTTCCAATCTTCTACAAGTGTAATGGCGTTTGTCTAGCTGAAACTGAATCATTAATGAAGACTCTGATGGTTGAGACTGCTCTCAGTCAAAAGAGATCGGTGGATTCAGTGATTCCAGGTCGAGATTTTGACTTGGTTGTGATGAGCGTCCATCCAAAGGAAACGGTTGAACTCGCTCGAGCGCAAAAAGCAAAATTAGTATCCGAATTTCGAGATGCTTGGACGAAGCAAACTCCCGAAATGCAAGAGCAATTAAATATGTATCTGGACCGTGGAGTCCACTATACGGTTGCGGCACCAGCCGAAGCTCGGAAGCTAACCGACGTCATGGGCTTCTACTATCAATATGACGAAGCCAAAGATTGGGTTAACCATCCTGCCGCCGCCGCATATATTGCTACGTCAGGAAAGATTGTCGCCTATAACACGGGAGCAAACTTTGCAACTAAAACCATTCGAAATAATGTCCGACAAGCCCTGAAGGGAGCAGTTCAACCAGTCGGCGATGTATTCCTACTTGGATGCTTCAAAATGGAAGCTTCTAATCCAAGGACTCGTTCAATCGTCCAAATTCTCAATATTTCAGCGTTGGCT
The DNA here is from genome assembly GCA_043760685.1 of Armatimonadota bacterium. Taxonomy (GTDB): domain Bacteria; phylum Armatimonadota; class Fimbriimonadia; order Fimbriimonadales; family Fimbriimonadaceae; genus Fimbriimonas. The sequence goes on from JAYUOQ010000222.1 coordinate 3,066, forward strand.
ACTTTGGCCTGCGTTTCGCTCCTCATTTGGCGATGGAATAAGCACTTTCCTAGCAACACACTTTCTTCGAGTCCACGTGACTCCACCGGAGAATCAAAGCAGTCATGAACTTAGCTAACTATCCTTTCTCACCGCCTGCAGCATCGAACTTTGCTGGGGAAATGGACTTATTGTTCTATTCCATTTTGGGAATGTCAGTAGTCTTTGCGGTCATTACGTTTGCCTATGTAATTTTCTACGCGATAAAATATCGAGCCGGGTCCTCGGCAGACCGAAGTAGTCCCGTTTATGAGAATATGAAGTTGGAGCTCATTTGGATTGGAGTTCCAACCGTTCTTGCCATCGGGTTCTTTATTTGGGGTGCAAAAGTCTATGCCGATGTTAGAATCCCACCCAAAGGGGCAAAGGAAATTTATGTCGTAGGCAAACAATGGATGTGGCATATTCAACATCCAAATGGAGTTCGTGAGAACAACACTCTTCACGTGCCAGTTGACACTGACATTAAGCTCACGATGATTGCCCAAGACGTCATCCATGCGTTTTATATCCCGGCTTTCCGAGTTCAGTTCATGGTTGTTCCGGGTCGATATACCCAGATGTGGTTCCGACCAACGGTTGTTGGCAAGTACCACCTGTTCTGTAACATGTACTGTGGTACTCAGCACTCAGAAATGGGTGGCTCGGTCATCGTTATGAGCAAAAGAGATTACGCTGAATGGTTATCCAACAACGGCGAAATGAGACAAAATCTTTCCCCGACTCAAGCTGGAGAAAAGCTATTCAACAAGATTGGCTGCGGAAACTGTCATGGACCAGTGGATTTGCCACCAAGATCACCATCACTGATGGGGTTATATGGCAAAACCAGAGAGGCCGATAACGGCCAACGATACATAGCCGATGAGTCCTATATTCGTGAATCGATTCTTCGACCAGGAGAAAAGATGTTGAAGGGCTATTCGAACACAATGCCTGTGTACGATAAGCAGCTCTCAGAAGAGGAAGTTATGGCATTGATGGCGTACATCAAGGCTGGAGCACTACCTTCACTTCCCGCCAAAA
>JAYUOQ010000223.1:0-1667 GCA_043760685.1 Armatimonadota bacterium
TTTCGGTTATAGGATGTCCTCATGCGTAACCATCAAGCGTTATGGGTTTTTCCAGCAACAATTCTGTTTGGATGCGTGTATTTCGCTGTTCTTCATGAACCTGTCGGGGTGACTCTTTTGATGACATTCTTAATTCTTTGGTTGCCGGGTTGCCTCTGTTACTATCTATTTTGTTATTTGAGGGATCGTGATCAAAGACCGGGGTTAAAGGTGCCTCTTTTCGTTTCTCTGGGTTACTGCTTTTTCTTCGTATTCTGGATCGTCTGGAGCTCCAACGTCGTGGCGAATAGGCGAGAAGAAGCTAAAACTATTGCTCGTAAGGCGAAACGTTGAAGATCGCGTGGCGTTTCTTTAGCCCCGAAGCGGGCGTCTCAGATTAGCCCAGCACGAAGTGCTGGGTAGCGCCAAGGAATATTCGCGAGCTGAAAGTTCGCTTCAATCCCAAACGTATTTCTCGTCAATCTCAATTCCATGTTCTTTCATTAACGATCTAAATTCGTCCTGAAACGAAGTCTTAGAATGATGATAATCTTGGTTGGCAATATAGGCAATTGCCGCATCCATTGATGAATAGGCAACGCTAAACGCGCCGTATCCGCTTCCGGCTGCTCCGCAGCACTCATCCGAAGTCCTTTCGATTCTCAAATTCCTGCTTCACCCAGAGTGATGAATGAACCTTGGTAAGTTTCATTGTGTCCGAAACGGACACTGTCCTTGCAAGACCAAACAGCATGTGGATATGATCGTCATGTCCACCAACGATGATTGGGACGTGACCTTGGGACTTCAGCAATGTCGCGATATAGGCAAATAATGACTCTCGCAGTTCGGCGTCGAGCCAAGGAGTTCGGTGCTTGGTACTGAACACGCCATGAACGATAACTTGGGAAAGAGATTGGGACATCGAGCTTTTATTCTATTGGATTGAAACGGACTTTCAGCCCTTAGATTTAAAAATGACTAGACCCGGCATTCCTCTAAAATCCATATCTTTTTGGCATGGATTTTCAAGGGCTCTTGCCGGGCTAATCTGAAACGCCACCTTCGGGGCTAAAGAAGAGCTCTGAGTCGTTTTCTGTGGACCTACCTGCCCCTGCATCATTGATAGAAGAGGCCTATAATTGTTCTTCCGGCTACCGCAAGTCCCGATCAGGCTCTTTGCCCCGCCGTTTCTACCCTCTTCGAGCGGCTTCGATAGCGGCAACATCAATTTTCTGCATCGTCATCATCGCTTCGAAGGCTCGCTTTGCCTCATCGCCACCAGTCGCCAATGCATCGGTGAGGGCTCGAGGGGTGATCTGCCATGACACGCCCCAGCGATCTTTACACCAGCCACATTCGCTTGGTGAGCCACCATTCTCGATAATGGCGTTCCAGTATCGATCAGTCTCTTCCTGGTCGTCGGTTGCTATTTGGAAGGAAAAGGCTTCGGATTGCTTGAAATAGGTGCCACCGTTGAGACCAAAACACGGGATGCCAACAACGGTGAAGTCCACAGTTAGGACATCGCCTTTTTGTCCTCCAGGAAAGTCGCTTGGCGCCTCGAAAACGGAGGTCACTTGACTGTCGGGAAAGGTCGCAGCATAGAAGTTTGCCGCATCGAGGGCGTCCTTTTCGTACCAAAGGCAGATGGTGTTCTTGGCTTTCATGTCGCCATTTTACAACTT
>JAYUOQ010000224.1:0-4129 GCA_043760685.1 Armatimonadota bacterium
CCGCAAAACCATTTTTAAGCCAATTGCGCCAGCTAGCACCAGATTGCGAGATTGTTCTGAGTGTGACAACTAGTAGTGGTCATCAAACGGCTCAGGAGATGGAAATGCCGCTGTTTGACTCGCTGGTGTATTTTCCGATTGACGTTCCTAAGTTCACTTTGCGGGCGATGCAGTGGGTGGGCCCCGATGTGATGGTCATCATGGAGACTGAGCTTTGGTACAACTTTCTGTGGGCTGCTGATGTCTTTGATGTTCGAACGATGATTGTGAACGGTCGAATCAGTGACAAAGCGTACAAGACCGATTTGAAGGTTAGCTTTTTCTTTCGGTCCTTGTTTAAGCTGATGAATCGATGTTTGGTTCAAACGGAGACCGACAAAGAGCGATTTGAATCGTTGGGAGCCAAATGCGTTGAGGTATTTGGTAACACAAAGTTTGACGAGGCTAGTTCGGTTGTATCGGTTGATGCGAATGAGTGGCGAGAGAAGTTAGGAATACCGACGGGTAAGCGGGTAATCGTGGTCGGATCGACAAGATCGGAGCTTGAAGAACAACTTGTCGTTGACGCCTTCTTCCAGTTGAAGGATGTCGTGTTTGTCCATGCCCCTCGACATATTGAGTCGGCTGGACGGATCATTGAAGTGTTCCAAAAACAGGTTGGCTCCTCAGGCAAGTCGATCGGTCGAAGATCATTAGGAGAATCAGGTGACTATCTTGTGCTGGATACCTTTGGCGAACTTGGATCGGTTTATTCAGTCGCCGATGTCGTGGTGATTGGCGGTGGTTTTGACAAACTTGGCGGCCAAAACTTGATCCAGCCGTTGGCTTTGAGCAAGCCTGTCATTCATGGTCCGAACATGTTCAATTTTCGAGATGTGGCAGCTTCATCAGTTCGGGCTGGATGCTCAATTATTTGCGATAGTTCTGACGAAGTTGCGACTCAAATCCAATCCCTTTTGAACGATGATGAGAGGAGAAAGGTCATGGCAGATGCAGCCAAAAAACTTATTGCAGATAACGTTGGCGCTAGCCGGCGTTATGCCGAAGCAGTGATCGCCGAGATGAACGCAGTAAAGCGGTAACATTTCATCAATGCGTTTTCAAGATCAAGTCGTAGTTGTTACCGGTGCGAGCCGAGGAATTGGTAAAGCTCTTGCAGCGGCGTTTGCTGCAGAAGGAGCCCGAGTTGCCTGCGTTGCAACTACTGAAGCTGGAGCCAGCGCCACAGCAAACGAACTTGGAGGCGGCGCAAAAGGTTATGCCTGTGATGTCAGTTCATCGACATCGGTTGACGCACTTTTTGAATCAGTGATTGCAGATATGGGAACTCCAAGTGTTCTGGTTAACAACGCCGGAATCACAAGAGATACGCTCATGCTTCGAATGAAGGACGAAGATTGGGACAGAGTTATTGACATCAACCTGAAGGGTGCCTTTAATTGCATTCGATCTGTTGCACGGCCGATGATGAAAGCTCGATACGGTCGGATCGTGAACATCACGAGCGTTGTGGGACTGCATGGAGCCGCGGGACAAGTCAACTATTCCGCTTCGAAGGCAGGATTGCTTGGCATTACGATGTCGGTAGCCAAGGAACTTGGTTCACGGGGAATCACTTGCAATGCGGTTGCGCCTGGGTTTATTGACAGCGATATGACGGAAGCGCTGCCCCAAGAATTTAAGGATCACGTAATCAAGCAGGCTCCGGCTGGACGACTTGGAACTCCTGAAGATATTTCTCCTGCGGTCCTCTTTTTGGCTTCGTCAGATGCGGCCTATATGACCGGACAGTGTTTGACGGTTGATGGCGGCTTATTTCTTTAAGTAGGGCGTCGCTTCGCTTAGGGCATCGCATTGCTCAGGGCAAAGATCCGAAAATATCTCTTGTAGCACTGTAATTCTATTGCGATACTAATCCGTCTCGAAATGAGAATCGGCGTAAAATGCAGCCATGGTTGTCTCGTTCCTCGCATTGTCGCTAGGGACGATTACGTTCGAGAATCCTGGGATTCGGCTTGAGCTGTTTCTTAAGGAGATGTCGAAGAAGACAGGGGTTGGTTTTCATTGTCCGGTCTACCTCAACAATGAGGTTTTGGCCGCATCGTTCAAGGATCAGTCGATTGATGTTCTCAAATCTCAATTGGCACGGGTGATCCACGGAACCTGGGAACAGAAAGAAGACGGTTGGTGGCTGATTCAGAGTTCGGATCAGAAGAAGGAAGAAAAGAAGTGGATGTGGGAAACCAGGAACAAAGCTTTGCAGGTGCAAATTGACGGGCTTAAGTCAGTTGCTCCAATCAACGAATGGACTTTGGCAGATGCCACGCAAAGTAAGATTGACCTTGAATCTATAACCAAGTATTCCGGAGAAACCCGCAAAACAAAAGCCCAATTAGGGGCAGTTTGGTTGCAAACCCCGGGGGCTCGATTATTCGCCGGAATTGCAACAAAGTTGACTGTTGACATGTTCAAAGAGGATCCGCTCAAGTACGATTCGAATCGATATTCAGTCCGTGGCCTACCGGGTCACATAGACCTTCCAATTGAGATTAGAGATTCGTTTCGCAGGTTCGATGCTGAGAGAGATCTGTATGCTCAGTCTAAATATTTCCGCCCATCGGAGCAAAAAACCGTACATCTCGAAATCAGGATTAGGCACTTTGGGAACTGGGACGTTCTGGAATTTAAAGCCCTCGACAAAGATTGGAAGACAATCAGCGTCGACATGCCTTCAGTATATTTATCGAGTTTTGGTGATAGAAGTACTGAAAAACCGGAAGTTTTTCAGCTTTCAGAGGAGACTAAGCAAGTTCTTTCCTTGCAGGATGAGATCCAAGCGACCAGCGAACCAAATCCCAACCATTGGAATGCTACAAGTTCTAAATTATTTGAGGACGCAGTTTCAGTCATGCTTACCGCGACTAAGCGCGACCCCCTTGGGATTATCCAAGGTAGGTGTTGGATTGACTTTGCGAGATACATTAACAAGCCTCTAATCGTTAATTTGAGTGAGAATGACCGCTTTTTTCTTCCAAAGGTTGTACCAGCTCTGGACCAAGACGGTAAAGCCTCTGGAATGATCCGACTAGATACTGATGGTTGGGTGTTAGGTCGTCCAGTGAATCCTCTTCACAATAGGAGCTGGAGGTTAGATCGCCAAGATATTGCAAGGTTCGCGAACCTTACAAAGACTGGATTGACTCCAAATTTGTATCCGTTTGTAAAGAAAAATGCCCTAGCCAAGCAGATTTCACTCTTTAGCTCTGGAATTCCAAACAGTCAATTCATGCTGAATAGTTGGCGGACTGGCTACGATTTAACGGACATCTTAGGGACAATGACGGAGACTCAGCTCAATCAGTGCCTCAAAGGGGACATGATTTCAACTTCTAAACTGCCATCAAAAGGGTACGAACTCTTGGCGATTTATGCAAATGAGGGTGTTCTCAATGAACTTACTCCTTATGAAGCAAAGTCTTTCGATTCCCTTTGTCCGTTGTATTACTTGCCTAACGGCATCGAAAACATGGAAATAGGGGCTTCTATCAAAACTGAACCAGATTTTCGATTTGAAAACTCAGATGAAACTCATCGAAAGAATGAAGATGTAACCTCGATGGCAAGAATTATTAGGAGTGCAAAAAGTGACTCACCCATATATGACTCGAAATTCAAAATGGGTTTAAAACGAACACTAACAGCAACGGTTTTTTTAGGACATAAGTCCAAAAGTCATCAAACTTCGATTCCGATTGAAGATACAAATTTACCAACCTTCACATGGAAAACATTGCCCGACCAAATCCGTCAGATGGTCCTTGATGCCATGAACCCATAAACCAAGCTAAGGATTTTAACTACAGATGATTACTTCTGCACTCTTCATAGCCTCTGTCGGAACGATTACGTTTGAGAATCCTGGGATTCGGCTTGAGCTGTTTCTTAAGGACGTGTCGAAACAGGCAGGGGTTGGGTTTCATTGCCCTACTTATCTGAACAACGAGGTTTTAGCTGCGTCGTTTAAAGACCAATCGATTGACGTCCTTAGGGCCCAGTTAGCGAGGGTGATCCACGGGACTTGGGAGCAGAAGAAAGTCGGTTGGTGGCTTATTCAGAGTTCGGATCAGAA
>JAYUOQ010000225.1:0-1664 GCA_043760685.1 Armatimonadota bacterium
CTCGAGTTCACCAGTCAACAAGCAGAAATGATTACGATGAGACTTGCCTCAAGCGAAATGGATCGAAGAGAATTGACAATGCTCATTGAGGGCTTCATCATTCCGTTACGCGATCAAAACCGCAACTGAATTGACTGCTTGCCCGTTGAGATTCCAGTACAATCTCTTTTAATCTTAGATGGAACTTCTTACTAACCCGTCCGCATGGATCGGACTCCTCACCCTTACTATTCTCGAAATCGTTCTTGGCATTGACAACATCGTCTTTGTCAGTATTCTTAGCGGCAAACTGAAAGGCGCCGAACGGGAGAAGGCGCGAAAGCAGGGAATGTTACTCGCAATCATTCCAAGAATTATGCTCTTGTTGGGAATTGGATTCCTCGTCAAGGCGACCAATTCGCTCTTTGAAGTCCCATTTGCATACGATGCATTGATCAAGAGTGGGGAAACAGTTGAACACGCTCGAGAATCAGCTGGGATCAGCATCAAAGACTTGGTTCTTATTGGCGGTGGATTATTCTTGATTTACAAGTCTGTTAAAGAGATCCACCACAAGCTAGAAGGGTCAGAAGAAGAACCGACCATCAACGCCAAGTCGGAGTACGCCAAGGTCATTATGGCCATATTGGGCATTAACATCATCTTCTCACTCGACTCGGTCATTACTGCGGTTGGAATGGTGAAAGAGATCGAGATCATGATCGCAGCGGTTGTCATTTCAGGTCTGTTCATGATCTTTTACAGTGGATTTGTCTCTAAGTATGTAGACAAGCATCCCACCGTTAAGATACTTGCCCTGGCGTTCCTCGTTTTGATTGGAGCGAACCTTATTGCCGATGGTTGCGGAGTTCACATACCAAAAGGTTATACGTACTTTGCAATGGTGTTTGCGGTTATCGTTGAATCGGTCAATATTAAAGTTCGCAAATCATCTCCGGTTCAGTTACACGAACTGGACTATCAAGAGGACGAGACTCCAAGTCCTTAGTAGCGGTCTATTTCGGTCGAAATTCTACGCCTGGCACAGTCATTTCGATCGTGCCAGCTCTCATTGCTTCCATCTTGCCCAACTCAAGCATTTTTGATTCCCAAAGCTCCATGGCCTTGGCAACATCCTTTTTGAGTTCATGGTGCTTTTTGCTAAGGGCGACGACGTCATCCTTAGGTCCAATATGCGCCAGCCGGTTCTCAACCTGAACCAGTTCGGATTCACGCATTGAAACTCCATGCTCGGCGCTATCAACCTCTTTTTTGAGCCTCTCGATAGCCTTGCTGACATCGCGGGGCGACATGGTTGGCGCCGCTACGACAACAGGCATTGCCGCCACTTTGATCTTGGGATCAGGAGTGGATTTTGCATTCAGCGAAGCCCGATATTCCGGATATGAACCGCCGTATTGAACCGGTCCGCTCTTCTTAATGTCAATCGTATGGTCCGTAATTTGACTCAACAAGTACCGGTCATGGCTGATCAGAATTAGCGATCCTTTGAAGTCCTTAAGGACATTCGCCAATGCTTCTCGAGAAGCCATGTCGAGGTGGTTCGTCGGTTCGTCAAGGAGGAGCACGTCCGGCTTGGCCGCCAATGCACGGGCCAGTGCCGCCCGCCGCTGCTCACCCCCGGACAATGTCGCTGGATTTTCCTCGCCCGTCATACCCAGCTC
>JAYUOQ010000226.1:0-1663 GCA_043760685.1 Armatimonadota bacterium
CCGTACAACGAAGACGCCTACTATCGTGCTCGACCAAGCCTCGCGATTCCCAAACCAAACGACGCCCGAGTCGCAGAAAACCTACGGGGCGTGAAGGTAAACGACCACTTTGCCCTTCATCCTTCGCTGAAACCACTCAAGAAATGGTACGACCAAGGCACAATGGCCCTGGTCCATGCCGTTGGCTCACAAGACATGACTCGCAGTCATTTCGAGGCAATGTCGGCAATGGAGCGCGGCGCATCGAACGGAATTTCGGGTGAGCCAAGCGGGTGGCTTGCGCGCTATCTCAACAAAACCAAGTCACAGGAAGACACCCCATTACGAGCCGTAGCTTGGGCAAACACCATGCCCGATTCTTTGCGCGGCGCGCCGTCGCCAATGGTCGTTCAAAGCATCAATGACTTTCAGCTCAACACCGACAAAGATTTTCTCGAAATGCTCAAAGACCAATACAGTGGCCATGGTTCCCAATCGCCAAGCCTGGTCCACAGCGCAGGCTCGCAAACTCTCGAGGCCCTTGCAAAGATCGAAAAGCTGGATCCTAAAAACTATAAAGCAAGTGGCGGAGCTGTCTATCCGACAACCAATATTGGTCAAGGATTCCGTGAAGTCGCGAGCCTGCTAAAATCCGATCTTGGGCTGGAAATTGCCTGCCTCGAAGATACGGGTTGGGACTCCCACTTTGCCCAGGGCGGCAACATTGGAATTCATGCCAACAACCTGAATAGCGTTGCGACAACCGTTGACGCCTTTCTTACCGACCTTGGGCCAAAGGCAAAGGAAATAACGTTGATCGTGATGACTGAGTTTGGGCGGCGGGTCGAAGAGAACGCCTCTCTCGGAACTGATCACGGTCGCGCTAGCGTGATGATGGCATTTGGCGATGTTGATGGTGGCAAGATTCATGGCGATTGGCCCGGTCTCGAGCAACACCAATTGGATTCAGTCGGCGACCTCAAACCGGTCAACGACTACCGCAAAGTGTTGACTCAGTTCTTGGCACCAAAAATGCCGGAGATCGCTAATGTTTGGGTGTAGCTTACATTCGACAGAACGCTTGCCTGCTCCACATCCATTCTTGCCCTGATATACTGGTTTCGATGTTGTTGAAAGGAATTAATTACTGGTGCTTCCCTGGCGCATTCGAAGACAAAGTCGATCCATTCGACGCGATCAAATTGACCGCCGAGCACCGGTATGAAGCCCTTGAGCTTTGCATCGGCGAAGCAGGAACCCAGTTTGGTCTTGATGCCACTGAGGGCAAGTGCAAACAGCTAGTTCAAGCCGCCGGAGAATCCAATATTGTTCTGAAAACGACTGCCTCTGGTCTCTATTGGGGACGGTCCATGGGTGACCCAGACCCAAGTATTCGAGCCCAAGCCAAAGATGATCTCAAGCGAATGCTCCAAATCTCAAGCTGGCTTGGTTGTAAAGTTCACCTCACGATTCCTGCCGCTGTCGACGTATTCTTTTTGCCTGATCGACCGGTTCAAGACTACGGGGACTGCATCAAATGGGGTGTTGAAGGCATTGCCGAACTGATTCCTCATGCCGAGGCCTGTGACGTTAAGATGGGAATCGAGAATGTTTGGAACAAGATGCTCATCACCATTGGCGAAATGCAGTGGTTCACCACTCAGTTCAACAGCGATTATGTTGG
>JAYUOQ010000227.1:0-4102 GCA_043760685.1 Armatimonadota bacterium
CCTCTGGTTTAGCGAAAAGAATGGCTTCTGGAACATCTACCTTGCCTCACTGACCAAAGGCGTCAGCGAGCCAATCACAAGGCACGGGTTTGAAGTCGAAAATATTGTCAAGTTCGACGAGAAGAAAGGTCTGATTTGGTATTACGCGCACAGCGCATCGAATCCAAATTTGCTTCAATTGCACAGAATCAAACTTAATGGTTCTGAAGAAAAGTGCCTTACCGATCTCACTCTTGGGCATATGGTTCAGGTCGCACCGGACGGTTCGGGATTCATTGACCGAGCCGAAGCCCTGAACGTTTTGCCGTCCTTAAGAATCTGTAATGGAGAGGGCAAGATTTTGAAAGAGATTGCTACCGCCGATATCAGCGCTCAAACAAAAGCCGGTTACAAACCGGCGGAGAGATTCTCTTGTTTGGCTGCAGATGGAACAACCACCATCTACGGTTATATCCAAAAGCCTTCCGACTTTGATCCATCAAAGAAGTATCCGGTCATCTTAGGTGTCTATGGTGGTCCAGATTCGGGCAGTGGACGAGAGAGGTTTCTTGGTAGTAGTGCCGAATGTGAGTTCGGATTTATTCGCGCATGGATCGACGGTCGAGGAACGAAAGGTCGAGGTCGCGACTTTCGCATGAGCGTGTATCGCAAGTTAGGAATCGTCGAGATTGACGACCAAGCAACCGCAATGAAGGCAATTGCTAAGATGCCGTTTATAGATGGAGCCCATATTGGCATCGAAGGAACTTCATACGGCGGATATTCCTCGATCATGTGCTTGTTACGATATCCAGATGTCTTTGCCGCAGCAGTGGCGGGTAGCTCAGTAACGGCTTGGTACCACTACGACTCAATCTATACCGAGCGGTTCATGGATACCCCGCAAAACAACCCAGAAGGATACAAGGCGGGGTCTGCGATGGAATACGCAAAAGACCTCAAGGGCGCACTATGCCTGTATATTGGGACTGCCGATGACAACGTTCATCCTTCCAATACCTATCAATTGATCAATGCCTTAGATCGAGCCAATAAACCCTATCGGCTCTACGCTGGTGTTGACCAAGGCCACTCTGGTCTATCATTTGCGCGACGGATGGAGTATTTCATCGATAATCTTCAGCCAGGCGGGTGGTCGAAGTAGAAATCAGCCCATGCGGAGATGATCGGATACTGAATCGGAAAACTCGCAATTGGTATGAAATTGAATGGCCAGAGTCCAGAGTTCGATTGACAAGTTACCAACTTGGGTTGATAAGGGATGCCATGGAAAACCTCGTTGGCGAACCGTTGACCAAAATGGGTCGACTGTCATCGGCTCAGTACCTCCGTTTTGGGGAGGAAAAGCCTTACAAAAACTACAAGGGCGATCACGAAACTCGATCTGACTGGGGTTTGTGGATCGGCGGGAGTTGTCACTGGCAATTCGCAGGACCAGATGGATTTTTGCTGGGAACGGATGATTTTGGTCCCGAAGGCGAAAAGCTCGACGACCATGCAGATGAATTCTACGATCGGCTAGATGAAGATCCGCTCTTTGTTACATCGATTGAGGTGCTACCTGATGGAAAGCAAATGCTATCTTTGTCCGATGGATTTTCGTTAACCATTAAATTGCCTCGTGGTGTAAGTCGCTACAGTGAGCCATGGCGATTCATGCCCCGAGTAAATGACTTTCGCGGTCATTTGTGCCTCACTGAATTCGGAATGAAGTGGGGATTCAGGCTAGCCGGACTTCGCAAGACAAATGCTAAAGCACGTCACGAGAGACGCAAAGAGATCAAGTATTATCCTGGGACAAGGCTCAAAAAGAGATTTAATCGAGCTGATCAAGTGGCAAAACGTCGCAAAAACCAAAATTAGTCGAAATAGCAAGTTCTTCTATTCTCTTCGCTCAATCGACTCATCCGGTTCAGACAACGATTGTGGCTGCTTTAGTGGATTGGCTTCACCGGCTTCTCTGTCCAGAGAAGCATTCGCCTATGGCGTGGCTAATTAGGCGTCGAACCTTCAACTTCAATGACTCCCATCTGTAGCTTTTCGCAAACCTCGTTTATATACTGTGCCACTGCAAGTCCATTCCGAAGCACTCTCCTCGCAGAAATCCTAAGAATTACGACACCCTCACTTGTCATATATTGGTCGCGCATCTCGTCCTTCTCAGTTTTGCGTCCATGAACTTTCCCATCAATCTCGATTGCCAATTTCAGTTCTGAACAGTAGAAATCCAAGATGTAACCACCAAAGAGCCATTGACGCTTAAACATAAATCCAATTTGGTCCTGCTTCAAGTAGTTCCACAGCTTCACTTCTGGATAGGTGCTGTTATTTCTCAAATACCTTGCTTGCTTCCTACTACCTGCCATATCTCATCTCAAATCTTGCGATCAACCTCGAACCCCATAACAAACCTCCGCGAAGCGGAATGCTTCTCTGAGGTCCCCTGCAAAGCAGATGCCACAAAGGCATCTGCGCGCGAGGGCGAGAGCAGCCGACGAGCCATTTTCTCTCAAACATCCAGACCTTTCCTTGCTGGTCCACCGACGCTCCGCGAAGCGGATTGCCTCTCTGGACAGAGAGGCCGTTGAGGTACGAAACGGGTGAGTCGATTGAGCGAAGCGAATAAACTCCCCTTCTACGAAGGCAAGCAAACCTACCCATCAAACGCTCTCCCACCCCGAAAAGTATCCGGCCAAACATTATCATCCTTGCCTTCCTGAAAGAGCTCAACTTTCTGGAAGGCGATCTTCTCGTCCGCCGTATTCTTTGCCCTCTCTAGCCCAGCCAAGAAGACCTTGTGCTTCCCAAATTTCTTGTTAACTTTGTCAATCGCAGAATTAAATGAAGAACGCTCAACCGTCGGGTCAAAGAGACTCGGAGTCACTTGCTCAGGCTTCAGCAAGCCAGTAAACACAACCCCAACTTGTAAGGGACGTTCGAAATTTCGGTCTCCCCACATTTCCAAAAAGAGATTGGTCATCGTGACACTATCTTGAGTAGGTGCGAGTGCGGTCTGGGAGTTCCACGATTTCGACATCCCTTTGACATAAAGGCTCATATGGGTCGCCCAAAGCCCGTTTGCTCGGAGCCGAGCCGATGCTTTGTGAAGGAGCCTTAACAACACATCACGGCATCCCTTTTCCGTTCGATGCTCAGGAGCCAAGACATGAGAGTGACTCAGTGACTTGTCCACCTGATTATCGTCATTGCCTGGCTCACCCCGAAGCCGATGATAGAACCTCTCGCCAATAACTCCCCCAAAAGCGAGTCTGAGCTTCTGCTCCGATGCCAGCACAAGGTCCTTACCGGTAAAGATGCCCGCCGCATTCAGCCGGATTTTGGTTCGCGTGTTTATTCCACAAAAGTCGGTTAGCTTCAGGTCAAAAAGCCGTTCTGGCAAATCAAAATGCTGCAGAATGACTAACCCGTTCGGCTTCATCATATCGGTGGCAAGCTTCGCCAGAAAGTGGTTTGGCGCAACCCCAACCGAGGACGTAATGCACTCACCAACCTGATCCAAAATCGCATTCTTCATCCGATTCGCCAGTACCGTCGCAACTTCGGGCACCCCTTCGGTCGCCAACAGGCAGAACCGCATCTCATCAATACTGCAAACCTTGTCGATCGGCAAGACACTATCACAGGCAACCTTAACCTTCTCATGAAAGGCAACGTAGGCGGGATGGTTTCCCGTCATCAGAATGATTTCCGGACAGCGCTGCTTAGCTTCGCCAACATTCGTCCCGCACTTAATCCCGAACTTCTTCGCCTCGTATGAAGCCGCAATGCAACTGGTTGAGTCCGCCATTGTCGGCACCACCGCAACCGGCTTCCCACGCAACTTCGGGTCAAGCTGCTGCTCAACCGACGCAAAATAGCTGTTGAGGTCCAAGAACATGGATCTCAACGGGAGCTTGCGAGGGGGTAGATATGTGTCTACCATACAGATATTATACGCAAATACGCCATTTTCTTTAAGCCCAATCACTCATAGAAATTGACAAACTGCTAAGATTTCCTTATGCGAGTCCTCGCCGTCGTCATTCTTCTCACCGCCGCTTGTTTTTCAACCGCCCAGAAAGTAAGCCCGGACCGAACCAGT
>JAYUOQ010000228.1:0-11036 GCA_043760685.1 Armatimonadota bacterium
GCGAGCAGAGTTAGTGTCCCGCCGTATAACTGCGATGACGCCACAATCTCGTCTCCAGGGCTACACAAGGTCATGAATGTGCCAAACTCGGCTGCCATCCCGCTGGCTACCGCCACTGCACCGGTCGCCCCTTCCAGCGAGGCAATCCTTTCCTCAAGTACTGCGGTCGTAGGGTTGCTTATTCGAGAGTAGATATTCCCGTACTCTTTCAACTCAAATAGGTGGGCGGCCTCGTCGGTATCGCCAAACACGTACGACGTGGTCTGATAAATAGGCACGGCACGAGCGCCAACGTAAGGGTCAGGAATCTGCCCAGCGTGAAGCATCTTCGTTTCAAATCCAAATTGTCGTTTACTCATACTCGAATGAACTCCGTTACACCGGGAATTTGTCCGAGCTCTACTAGGTTCTCGGGGGTCGGTCGTTGAGGCTTGTCCCGCTCCATGCTGACCACGCACAAGAAGCCAAGCTCTTCGCCGTTGGTGGCACGAAACTGGTGCCAAGTGAACGGTGGAATATGGACGACGTCATGAGTGTTGATCGGCGTAATCGTATCTCCAACAAATACTTGACCGGAACCACGAATGATCATCACGGCATGCTGGTGATGATGTCGTTCGAGAGTAGAGTGACCGTCGGTCGCCATTTCGAAATAGCGCATCTCAACGGGCAGATCATTAGAACCTTGAAAAAGAGTCTGTCGGCTGATGCTTTTGAAGTGGGTTCCTCCATCTTCTTTGTAAGGCAGGATGTCTACGCCTTTCCAGCGGAATTTGTCTGAGGTTTGCCTTATCATGAGGTTTGCGGGAGCTGTTCGATTCTACGAATTCGAAGCACGCCCTATCGCAACCTCAATTATACTTTGGTGTCACACATAAGACTTTAAAAGCCCAACGGCGAATTTACCGCTCAGCGTCACCATCGGAAGCCCAGCTCCCGGTTGTACCGATCCTCCCGCGTATGTCAGATTTGTCCAACGATCATCCTGATTACTGGCCGGGAACATTCCCCACAGACGACTCGCATCATCCAGCCCATAAAGCGAGCCCCGATAGCTGCCATGAGCCGACTCAAAGTACTCTGGAGTCTGAATCCTCACGAAATCCACCTCGTTTTGATCCCACGTAACGCCAGCATTGGCAAGGACCCGATCAACTCGGTCGGCGTACTCTGACTCCGATTTTGGCCAATCAATCCCTGCAACTTTCGCTGGAGATGTAACCACGGCAAAGACGTTCGATGAACCTGCTGGAGCCGCTTCGGGATCCAGGTTTCCGGTTGAGTTGACATACACAATCGGGTCGGTCGGAAACTTTCCTGCCTGATACAACTCCTCAAACCCTTGAGCAAAATTGGCCGGAATAAACAGATTGTGGTGGTCCAGATTAGGGAAAGCTCGTCGAATTCCCCGATGAACCGTGAAGTAACTGAAGCTCGGCTCTCCGACTACTTGTTCCGAGCGGTAACCAGCGAACGTAAATCGATCAACATTCGAAACAAATGCGTCAGCTTCGATGCGCTCTCCCGACTCCAAAACGACCGCTTTCATCGAGTTGCCTTCGCCTTCGACGGACTTAACCGATTCACCGAAGCGAAACTGTACACCAAGTTCTTCCGCTAATCGCTGGAACGCTTTCGGAATCGCCCGGACTCCACCTTCAGGAAAATAAACCCCGTCTGTGAGCATATAGTAGGGAATCAAAAACGCTCCCGGAGACTTTGCCGAGTAAGTTTGCCCTCCGTAGGATGGAAATCCGTAAAAGAACGCCCGAACGAGGGGCGATTCGAAGAGCGGATCAACCAATTCCTTATAGGTTTTCAAGGGGTTGAATCCCATTCCGAACCTCAGCAGATTGACGTCCATTAACTGGAATTTCTTGACGTAAGGATGATCGTAAACAGTTTTGTCCAGGAGTGGCTCGACTTTGGCTAGCTTTTCCAACAAACCTTTGAGGGCTTTGGCATCATTTGGATTGATATCCTTGAGCAATGCTAAACAGGCTTCTGCATTAGCGGGCAGGTCAATTGGAGCATCGTTGCCAAAGAACACCCTCGAGATCGTCGCCAAAGGCTGGAAACGAAGATAGTCCGACATCTTCCGACCAGCTGCGGTGAAAACCGCTTCGTACAGCCGAGGCAGAATGATGATCGATGGGCCAGGGTCGAGAACGTATTCTCCCACTGTGATTCCTGCGGCCTTCCCTCCAACCGCATTTGCCCTCTCGGCTACCAATACGTCGTATCCAGCCAATCGACCATAGATTGCCGCACTCAGGCCACCCAACCCCGCTCCGATCACGACCAACTGTTTACTCACAATTGTCTTTACGTTGCGATCTTCGCGATCCTTTCGATGAAGTCTTTCTTGCCGTTCAAATAGCTGGAGATGTCTCGGGGAAATTGTTCGGCAAGCTTCTGTTTCAATTCGGCATATTCCCTTGCTTTGGTTGGATCCGAACGAAGGACGTCTCGGAAGGTGATTCGTTGTTGCCAGTCTTGACTGGTGATTTCGTAGACATGAACGTGATGAGTCCGTGGTTTGCCAAGCATGTAGAAATGGCGTCGAGGAACACCGACCTCACCACGAAAATGGTAACCAAGTTCGGTCATCAAAGGAACCATCTCAAACCCTTCTTCGAAGTTGCGGATGCCAATCGCGATGTCAACAATTGGTTTGGCGGGCATGCCGGGGACTGCGGTGCTTCCGATATGCTCGATACTTAATATCCAATCGTCCAAGGCTGTGCGGAGGCGGTTCGCTTCCTGTTCGTAGAGAACGGGCCACTCTGGATCGTAGGGATGAACTTCGACCTTGTGTTGGGAAAGACCTAGTGACATGATACAAAGAGGAAGAGGCATTTCTGAACCAGAAATGCCTCACAATGTCGTGAACGAAGGCTAAATTCCGTAGCCCTTTCGGTACGCCGGACGGATCAGAGCGTCGTACTCATTGGTGCCTTTCACCTGCATCCTCTTCGCATCCCACTCGAGGCGAGGACCGTTTGCCCAGATTGCGAGGTTGCCCAATAGCACTGCCTCGGCGAGAGGGCCGGCATAGTTCGGGAAGTTAGAGACGGCCGGCTTTCCACCCATCGCCGCTCTGGCGAACTCCGCCATATGTCCGGGTGACTCGTCCACTGCGATGTCAGGAATCGTTCCGCCTCCAACAATGTGATACTCACGGTTGCTTTCATGAGGGCTATAAATAGTTGCCTTTTCGCAAACGACAATAACTCCATTGCCGGGATAGTCAAACTCAGGAGCAAGGTCGATGTCGGGTTTGCGTCCGCCGTCATGCCAGGTCAAAGTAAACGCGGGCCGATCGCCAAGCTTTGGATACTCGTATTTAACAATTGCCCAAGCCGGGAAGGTTTCCTTGTTATGTCCGCTGGTTTGTGCTTGCACCGCAATTGGAGATCCCAAGTCGAGCGCCATATGAGGCATGTTGAAAATGTGACAACCCATGTCACCCAAAGCACCAGTACCAAAATCCCAAAATCCGCGCCACGAAAAAGGGTGGTATCCCTTGGCGTAAGGTCGTTCCGGTCTAGGACCAACCCAAAGCTCCCAATCAAGCTCTCTTGGTGGTTCAGATGCGGCAGGTCGTTCAACACCTTGCGCCCACATTCCACTGGCTCGGTTCGTCCAAAGGTGAATCTCTTTCACCGCTCCAAAATGTCCTGACTTGATCAAAGCCGCCATCTTACGCATTGGCGTGCTTTCGGTACTGTTATTTCCCATTTGGGTCATAACCTTTTTATCTCGAGCAATCTTCGCGAGCTGTCGCGCTTCCCAAATCGTTCTACATAAAGGCTTTTCGCAGTAAGTGTGCAGACCTTGTCGCATGGCGAGGGCGGAAGCTACGCCGTGGTGATGGTCAGGAATGCTAATAACAACAGCATCCAACTTGCCGCGCATGGCTTCAAGCATGAATCGGTAATCATCAAAGCTGGAGGCCTTGGGGTGAGTCAACATTCCCTTGGCTCTGGCATTGGCATCGACATCGCAAATGGCAACAATGTCACCGTGCTTGGCGGCTTCAGACATTCCGCTCTCGCCTTTTCCTCCGCAACCGATGATTCCGAATCGCAATCGTTTGCCCGGAGTTGGGGCTTGCGTTCCTTCGGCGAATGCCGAACCCATTGCCATTCCTGCGACCGCGACCGCTGATCCTCTTAAAACATCTCTTCGTGAAAGCACTTTTGCCATATTTCCCTGTGGGCAATTTTACATGAGAATGCATCCCAAAGAACAAAGGACCGCATGAATAAACTCACGCAGCCCTTAATAACCTTAGTTAACTTAGATCTAATTAAACGCCGTAGCCTTTTCGATAGGAAGGGCGAATCAAGGAGTCGTACTCGGTCGTACCTTTGACTTGCATCCGTTTGGAATCCCATTCAAGCCGTGGACCGTTAGCCCAGATCGCCAGGTTGCCCAATAGAACGGCTTCCGCAAGCGGACCCGCGTAGTTAGGGAAGTTAGAAACCGCCGCCGGACCGCCCATTGCTGCCCGAGCAAATTCAGCCATATGACCAGGAGATTCGTCGACCTGGATGTCTGGAATCGCGTTACCGCTGACGTCAAAGTACTGATTGTTATCCGAGTCAGGACTGTAAATCGTCGCCTTTTCACAGATGGTAATCGTTCCATTCCCACCAAACTGATATTTCTCTCCCAAATCAATATCCGGTTTTTGTCCGCCATCGTACCAATGCACTTTGAAAGCTGGTCGGTTACCAACAGCGGCATACTCGTAGTGAACAATTGACCACGAAGGGAACGTCTCTTTGTTATGTCCGCTAGTCTCCGCTTGCACAGCAATCGGTGAACTGAGGTCCAGAGCCATATGAGGCATATTGAATATATGGCAACCCATATCGCCTAAAGAGCCCGTTCCAAAATCCCAATATCCTCGCCAAGAAAACGGATGATAACCTTTGCCGTACGGTCGCTCAGGTCGTGGTCCAAGCCAAAGATCCCAATCGAGTTCACGAGGTATCTCGGCGACGGCCGGACGTGGAGTTCCTTGATCCCACCAACCCTTCGCTCGGTCAGTCCAAAGGTGAATTTCCTTGACCGCTCCGTAATGACCTGACTTAATCAAGGCCGCTATTTTGCGCATTGGTGTGTGAGCCGTGCTTTGGTTGCCCATCTGAGTCGCGACCTTTTTGTCTCTGGCAATCTTGGCTATCTGTCTTGCTTCCCAAATCGTTCGGCATAGTGGTTTTTCGCAATAAGTATGAAGTCCTTGTCGCATTGCCAAAGCAGAAGCAATGGCATGATGATGGTCAGGAGTGCTGATTACAACGGCGTCAAGCTTGCCTTTCATCGCCTCCAGCATGAACCGGTAGTCATCGAAACTGGAAGACTTAGGATGGATCTTTAGTGCATTCGCTCGTGCAGTAACGTCGACATCACAAACTGCAACGATGTCTCCGTGTTCGGCGGCTTGCGCCATCCCGCTCTCTCCTTTTCCGCCGCATCCAATAATTCCAAACCGGAGTCGGTCACTTTTGGTTTTTTGTGGTTGCGATTCAGCAAATGCTGAACTCACTGCAATTCCCGCGACTGCTACCGCCGATCCCCGTAAAATATCCCTTCGTGAAAGATTTTCTGCCATGTTTCCCTGCGGCGGATTTTACCGCTCGATGACATGGTTTGCTTTTACAAGGCAGCAGTTTACAAATAAGAATTCGAAGATTCTGCAATAAAAAAATTGCAGATGAACCAAACATTGATTCATCTGCAAACTGCCGACTGCTAACTGAATACTATTTAACCGGCCACTTGGCGATCTTTACCGTCATTTCGATTCGCTCATTGGGCAAATCACTTGAATTTCTTGGTTGAGAGGCAATTTTCTCGGCAACCTCGATTCCCGATACCACTTCACCAAATGCGGTGTACTGGTTGTTGAGGAACGCTGAGTCTACGACCACAACAAAAAATTGCGAACCAGCTGAATCAGGATCCTGCGAGCGGGCCATTGAGATAACGCCCCTCTTATGATCAAGGTTATTAAACTCAGCCTTTACCATCGTGCCAGGTCCGCCTTGCCCGTAGCTCGCCGTGTTCTTGAGATCTTTGGTATTGGGGTCTCCACCTTGAATCATGAATGTTGGAATGATTCGGTGAAAAATGGTCTTGTCATAAAAGCCCTTGTTGGCGAGAGCCTTAAAGTTCTCTACATGTTTAGGGGCTTTATCTTCTCGGAACTTAAAGATGATTTTTCCAAACTTAGTGGTGATGACGGCAACGTCTTCTCCATCTTTTGGTTTTTCAAACTTCGGCTCTTCAAGAGCAGGAGGAGCAGGCGTATTGTAACTTGACTGAAGCTCGTTTTGGCTGATCAGGTTGTTTGCTGCATCATTTGACGAACTGCCCGGGTTGCAACCAACCGCGAAGGCTAAAAGGGGGATTGCTGCTAGATATTTCATGAGTTGTCTTCCAATGGCCAAGTTTGGACCGAAACATTTTCCATTACGCAAGGTTCGATCGGAACGTCACCAGGACCTCTCAATGCAACAATACTATCTGCTACATCCATTCCCTCGATTACATATCCGAACGCTGAATATTGTCCATCAAGGTGTGGTGATTTTGCAACCATCAAGAAAAACTGTGATCCAGCTGAATTGGGGCTTTGGCTTCGAGCCATGCTCAAAATTCCTCGATCGTGAGGAGTGTCGTTGAACTCTGCATCAATCTTATAGCCGGGATCGCCTGTTCCAGGGTGACCGAAAGCACCGTCTCGGGTGTTTGGGCATCCACCTTGAATCATGAAGCCGGGAATGACGCGGTGAAACTTAAGACCTGTATAGAAACCTTCAGTGGCAAGTTTCTTAAAGTTGGCAACGTGGTTCGGGGCTTTGTCAGGAAGGAAACCTACGACAATCTTTCCCTTGTTGGTTTGCATAACGACGACTTCTTCGCCGGCTGTTGGTGTTGGCATACACTCTAGTTTACTTCGTAAGGCAAGGGCATCGCTTCGCTTCATAGTTCAGGAGCGTTACAAGGAACCGACTCACTTCCAAACAAGTACTTGCAATTGATCGACCAAAGATAGAAATAGACACTGGCGACGCAAATTCCTAAAATAAAGGGCCAAGTTTTTCCGAGAACATAGAACATCTCGGAACAACCTAAAATACTGATCAAAGAAGAAAGACTAAGGAACAACAAAAGCCCCCGCCTTTCAGAACTACCTTTTTCACCGCATTGTTGAGTCCCAAACTTGAGTCCAATAACAGGAATAAGGAACATAGCGAGCGAGAATAATTTCGCATAGGCCCTTTCTAGTTGCTTTTCACCTAAATCGATCTGCTTCAAGTGATCATGACTGACAAACGTCTTGATCATGAAAGCAACAACTATTAGGTTCAAAAGCAAGACAAGAAGATGGCAGCCCTTCGACAAATTTCGAAGGGACTTATTGCGCCATGAGTGAACCAAATCAGGCTGTTTTTCCCAAAAGTAAGGCTGCCTATTCATGTTAGCCATTTCTGCTGACTGCAAACTGCAAACTGTCGACTACTTAACCGGCCACTTCACAATCTTGACCGTCATTTCTGTTCGGTCATTTGGCAAATCGCTACCATTTCGAGGCTGATTAACGATCTTGTCCGCGAATTCCATTCCCGAAACAACTTCGCCAAACGCCGTGTACTGTTTGTTCAAGAAACTGGCATCAGCTACACAGATGAAGAATTGGGAACCTGCGGAATCTGGATCTTGGGATCTAGCCATCGAAAGAACCCCTCGTTTGTGATTCAAGTTGTTGAACTCCGCCTTTACTTTTGTATCGGGTCCACCGCGACCATACATCGAAGTGTCACTGCCCTTGGTGTTTGGATCGCCACCCTGAATCATGAATTTTGGAATGACACGGTGAAAAATGGTCTTATCGTAGAATCCCTTTTTGGCAAGAGTCTTAAAGTTTTCAACATGTTTTGGCGCCTTATCTGCGCGGAACTTTATGATGATATTGCCAAATTTGGTCGAAACGACGGCTACTTCGTCGCCTTCTTTTGGCTTCGAAAATGTCGGTTCTTCGATATCACCTTGTCCAAAAGTTGGCGCAGGAGAGGCCGGGAGTATGGTTGCGAGAGTCAACGAGAGAAGTGATACGAGTGCCATATAAGTTCCTATGTTACAGCAAATGCTCCAGACCAACGACAAATCCAGTTAACTGGCTCACCTTTGAACAGCACAATTTGATGCCCATTTCAAAAGACGAACGATCCATCGAATCGTGTCGGATTGTCAGCAATTCTCCCACTCCACCAAAGTGAACTTCTTGGTGGGCAAGGAGCCCAGGAAGCCGAACCGAGTGAATGGTGACCCCTTCCACATTCGCCCCTCGTGCCCCCTCAGACTTCAATTGTTGTTCCGGTAGCGGCGTTGTCGCCTTGGTTCGTGCTGCCGAAATCATTTCTGCCGTGCGCATAGCGGTTCCGCTTGGTGCATCTACCTTTTTCTCATGGTGAAGTTCGATGATCTCGGCGTCGGGAAGATATTTCGCCGCCATCTCAGAGAAGCGCATCATCAGAACCGCACCGATAGAAAAATTCGGAACCAACAAACATGGGGAAGTTGTAATCGCCGCTTTAATGGCGTCAATCTCCTCGGCAGGAACTCCGGTCGCGCCAATAACAGTCGGAACGCAGAGTTGGACCGCAGTCAGAGCATGCTTTCCTGCCGTCTTTCCCGTCGTAAATTCCAGCATCACGTCAGGCGTAGTTCTTGTTAGGCAGGTTGCCAAGTCAGTCTCTATTGGCAGGTTGAATTCAGATGATGGGGCTGCATCGCGATCAACCAACCCAACAACTTCGAAACTTGGATCGTTAGAAAAGCAGCGAGCGGCGGTTGCCCCCATCCTGCCTGCGGCACCGACAACAACGACTCGAATGGACATGACTAGAGATTACTTGAACCAAATTTGGGAGAAGTCTGTAAAATAGCCCTAAGTATGGAATTGTTGCTTCAATACAAATACCAAGCGAGCCGAAACGGATCAAATCCTACATTGGGGATTATCCTTTTGGTGCTAATTGTTGTAAGTCTATTTTGGAGGCTCATGAAGTATTCAGATTTCAATGAGGCAAAACGACAATTCGAGTATAACCCAGCAAATCCCGAGAACAAACAGCGCTTACTTGAGACGGCAAAGGCGAATCGAAATTACGGAAGATCTGGACTTGATGCATTAACTCTAATCGAAGCCCAAAATGATCGGGAAAAGTTGGAGCAGGCTAAGACAAAAGATATTGTTGGTGAACTTAAATCCCTCTCCGAACTTCACGAAAAGGGCTCGTTAACCGACGAAGAATTTGAGCAAGCCAAGAAGAAATTACTGAGGAATTGATTTCCAAATTCGCGTCAAATAATTGTTAAGGCCCGAAGGGTCGCAAGGATGTCAGCCCAGCCCGGAGGGCTGGGAAGAATTGCCGTTTCGTCAAGGTCTGTAGGACCGCCGTACCGAAATCAGTCAACGGGGCCGTTAATGAATCTTCTGGTCGGTGTCGTACCCATTCTTCGGTAGAAACCAAACCAACTACTCGGGTGAACAAGGCTAAAGAGTACTTGAACGGAAAGTGAGTGTTTCCGGTAATATCGGAAGGAAATTGGACCTCAATTCACAAAATGACCAACTGCAAAGGACTTCCAATCCAATAATTTCTTGGATTATTGGTCTTGTTATACTTTTCATACTTTGGACCATTTTTTGGCAACTGGTCGTAAGTCGGGAATTTTCTCAGGCAAAAGAAGAATTTCGAAAAGATCCATCCAATCCTAAAAACAGGGTGCGTTTGATCGAGGCGGCAAAGTTCAGGATTAGTAGAGCTAGGTCCGCTCTCGAAGTGATGGCCCTTCTTGACGGAGGTAGAAAGGTCGAAAAACCCGAGATCAATCTTGTTGCCGAACTCAAGTCTTTGGCGGACCTCCACGCCAGCGGTCACCTCACCGACGATGAATTCGAGCGAGCCAAGGCAAAACTCTTAAATTGAGGTTAGTTGAACCAAAAGTGCCCGAATCCCGTAAAATGGAATAGAAATTGGAATTCCTCGCACAAGTAGAAAGGGCTGGCCTCTCAAATGAAATGGCGGGGCTATTTATATTCCTTTTTGTGTCAGTTGCCGGCGCAATTGCGTGGTGGCAATTTAACCTCAAAATAGAATTTGACGAGGCGATGAAGGAATTTAAGCGAGATCCAACCAACCAAGTTGCCAGACAACGGCTAATCGATGCATCAAAATACCGCTCTGATGATGGAAAGTCGTCTCGGGAAGTGATTGCTCTACTTGAAGTACAATTGGATTGCGAGCAGCAAGTTCTGAATCAAAAAGTGAGTTAGTGCAAGAGCTCAAGTCTCTCTCACATCTCCATTCCAAAGGTGCCTTAACTGATGCCGAATTTGAGCTAGCCAAGGCAAAACTGTTGAATTCTTAGTTGGAAATCCTTACCCTCGAATTCAAATCTTAATTGAGATTGAAATCACTGTACTTGCCTTTCGTTGCCTCGGTTCCGGCTTGGTCTTAGGCTTATATAATTTATTGTCGGCGACAAAATTGGCCCGAAGGGTCGTGAGTATGTCAGCCCAGCCGGCACGGCTGGGTGGTCGTATTCATTCTAGCCAGGTCTGAAGGGCCGTAGTAGAATTCTGTCATGTCACAATCGTTGTCCAGGGTCCTCGTTCACGGAGTGTTTAGTACAAAGAATCGAGTCCAGAATCTTAAACCTGAAATTCAACCAGAGTTGTTTGCCTACCTAGCCGCAATTTTGAACGACGAAGGACATACCGCGGTAAAAATTGGAGGGCATCTTGATCACGTTCACATGCTCTTTGGTCTATCTCGCACGATGACCATCGCCAAAACAGTCGAAAAAGTCCAAGTCTCTACTTCCATTTGGATGAAAACCAAAGGGCTTGATCTTGAAGGATTTTCTTGGCAACATGGTTACGGAACATTTAGCGTCGCAGAGTCCGAATTGGATTCTGTAGTTTCATATATTCACAACCAAGAGGAACGCCA
>JAYUOQ010000229.1:0-10971 GCA_043760685.1 Armatimonadota bacterium
TCAAGAACCAATCCCAGCCCCTGTAGTTCCAAGGAGTGGTAGGTTGTTGGCCTCATGTCGTAGGCAAGCTTAATGTGAGCCATAGCTACCGCATAGTTCTTTCGATCGTCGTCAGTCATTACTCCGGACTTCCCAAGAGGGCTTGGGAACATGAGAGTTGGACCAAAGTCTGGAAGGAACCAAGGTTCAACTATGTTCGAAGCGATTCCACCGTAATAGTTCAGCAGGCCAGCCAACGCCGCATTGTACTTGCACTCATAAAACGTTGGTGCATCCACCGCCGCCTTGTCATAGGCTCTCATCGCAAGGTCATATCTTCGAGCATCAAGATAGGCTTCACCGTCGGTATAAGAAACCATTGATCGAAGAACCAGGTTATTGGTCGAAACTGCGGAAGCCCTTCGGGCTGTGTCCGCATGATCGCCAAGAATCTTATCACTGCCCGGCCAGTTTGCCGAGGATTCGCCGAGCTTAATGAGCATGTCCACCATGTCTTGCTTCTTGTATCCCGCTTTTTCGAGGGCAATTGCTCCGGTCGCATCGGCGTCATACTCTTGCTGCCGAGTGAAAATGAGATCCAGATCTTTCGGATTGTAGGCCTTTCCAAGATGCTGCTTGGACAGGTGAGCTATCTCATGAGCGACAACCGCTCGAACTAAACGAATATCCTTCAAGAAAGTCAATAGTCCAGTGTAAACCGTCATCTTGGCCTGTGGCTTGGCGTCCTTAGCCGCTTTTGGGTCAACAATGACGCTGGCGTTAGCATTGACTTCCGGCTTGTCTTCAACGATGCACTTGATCGGATAGACAAATCGCGGATCCTCAGGAAGATACGGGCTCAACTCGTCAACCATTTTCTGAAGGTCGGCCACCGTAAAGGTCGCTTGTTGACGTGTTCCGCTTCGTGCGAAACTAATTGATGTGAGGAGGATTGCTGCCGCCCCAACGGACATCCATTTCGAATTTACTTTCATATTTTTTTGCTCTCTTGGCACCTATTGCCTTAATCCCGAGTTATCGAACGTCTCAGCTACGACAACGTTACGAAATGGAATGTTAATCATTATCCAGAATCCCAACAACAAGTAGCCAGATTTCAGGATAATTGAAGGGAGAAAGTTCCTTTGTCCCCCACTACAAAGGCGTTGTTGGGAATCCTATATGAAATCACATTACGTCATTCTTGGCGCTGGTATGCAAGGCACAGCCGCTGCATACGATCTGGCAAAATTCGCGGAAGCAGAGTCAATCACTCTTGCAGATGCGTCTATCGAACAGGCACAAAAAGCTGCGGATCGAGTCAACAAATTGGTCGGCCGTAATGCCTGCAGTGCCACGAAAGTCAATGCTTTGGACTCAGCAGATTTGTCCGCACTTTTGCTGAATGCAGATGTGCTTTTAAGCTGCGTTCCGTACTGGATGCACCCCCAAATCGCCGATGTGGCAATCGCGACCAAAACGAACATGCTTGACCTGGGCGGAAACACCGAAGTAACCCGGGAAACCCTGGCAAAAGATAGCCAAGCAAAGGACGCCGGCATTAGCCTTATCCCCGACTGCGGATTAGCCCCTGGCCTGGTCAATAGCCTCGGTTTTGCCCTCATCGAAAAACTTGACCAGTGCGATTCAATCAAGCTTTATTGCGGCGTCTTGCCCCAAAATCCAGTGCCACCACTCAACTACAAAACCACGTTCAATGTCGAAGGGCTTGTCACCGAATATGACTACAGTGCGGTCGCCCTCAGGAACGGTGAAATTCAACTGATCCCGACCCTGACCGAGCTGGAATCAATCGAAATCGAAGGATTCGGAACCATGGAAGCGTTCGTAACCTCGGGCGGAACCAGCATGGCACCGTACTCGGTCCAAGGCAAAGTAACCAATTACGAATATAAAACAATTCGCTTCCCCGGGCACTGCCAAATTATGAAAGTGATGAAGGACTTTGGCCTCTGGAGAGAAGACGAAGTAGAAGTTCGTGGCACCAAAATCAAACCAAAGGATGTTTGGTGCCGAGTGTTCGGTGAAGAGCTCATGAAGTTCAAGGACCTCGACCAATGTCTCATTCGAGCAATTGGCGAAGGTACAAAAGGCGGAAAGAAGGTCAAGCTTCAAATCGATATCCACGACAAACAGTGCGAGGAAACCGGCTTCACGTCAATGGAGCGTTTGACCGGATATTCGTTAACCACATATGCAATCGACCTCGCAAATGGTCTCATGGAACCCGGTGCTCTACGTTACGAACTTGCGATGACCGGAACTCGATTTGTGGAAGAAATTCAGCGACGAGGAATCAAGCTGAAATTTAGCGAAGAAGCGCTTTAGTTAAAGCAAGTCAGCCTTCAGAAGTACTGAAGGCTGATAGCTCGCGCGAAGCGAACTACTGTTTCGGCGCGTTTGCCGTCAACCAAGCTTTGACTTTCGCTCGGTCACCTGGCTTGATTTTGCTAGCACCCTTCTCAAGCATCATATTGAAATGAGCAACCTCTTCCGGTGCTGCCGGATATCCCGTGTTTGATGCCTTGTCTTTCCCGGGCATCGTGAACATCGAATTAGTGATCATCTTGCCTGATTTAGCATCAAGGATTGCCATGAAAGGAAGACCAGCATCTTTGCCGCCCAACTGCTCCATCAATTCTAATCCGCCCGCATTTTCATCAGCTTTGTGCTCCTTGCTTTCCAAAACCGTGATATGAACAACTTCGAGTCCGCTCTTCACGATCTTGCCTTCCTCAGTTGTATCCAGGAACTTGTCGAATCGATGGCACCAACCACACCATGAAGCATGGAAAATAACTAGAACGTTCTTCCCGCCCTTCTTTGCGTCGGCTTGAGCCTTGGAAATGAGTTCCTTGCTAGAAGCTGTCGATCCGAAGCTGAGACCAGCGATGACGAGCAATGACAATGACGTTATCAATTTCATGAAATTATCATACGCTTATTTTTTGATTGTTTGTTTCTTCAGCAAAGCAAAGGCGATCTGATTAGCCAATTTTGCAGTTCCTTTTTCACTCAAATGGATGCCATCAATCGTGTAGCAATCCCGCGAATTGACCGACAAGCGAGAGTCCACGAGGAGCAACGCATTGGTTCGGGCAAAGTTCCGAAGGATAGGCGGTAAACCCTGGTTAACGTTGTTGCACTGCTCATCGTCAATCACCCCTTTTTCTTTCTTGGTGCAGATGCGAGGCGGAGTAACCAAAATAACTTTCGGGTGGGCAGGCATCGTCAAATAGCTATGAGTGATCTTTTTCATATCACTTTCAAACTGCTTAACGTGAGCCCAATTTCGAGGATTGCCATCGTTAGTTCCACCCATGACAATCACAATGTCTGGCTTAAACGCCAACGACGCCTTATAAGTCGGAGTTTTGATCAATGGCGGCAACCAATCAAGATTCATGATTGTGCAACCGGTGTATCCAAAATTTTTGACGATGTAGCCGCCACCGAGCCGAGCACTGAGCACTCCCGGATATGAACTTCGTTCCCGAGTCGCTTCTGGCAAGGCGTAACCAAAGGTAAGTGAGTCTCCAACACACGCCACACGAATGGGTTGAGGAGCTAGCAGGATCGGAACGAGAAACGAAATCACAGCTTAAGTGTACTGGCGTTTGAAGGGATGCGGTAAAATGATTGTTCCAAAAAGTCTCCCTCGATAGTTCAACGGTTAGAACGACGGTCTGTGGATCCGTAGATATTAGTTCGATTCTATTTCGAGGGACCATTTTCTTTTTAACTAAGTCCTCATGAGTTCGCTAACCAATTACCCGGGTACGCAGGACCGATTCACCTCAGATATTCTTCAGAGAAAGTGGATACTCGACAAGTTCCAAGCCATCTATAAAAGCCTTGGATACAATCTTGTCGAAACCCCAAACCTTGAGCCTTCAGAAATTCTGGCGAAGGAAAATGGCGTAGGCGACCAACCCGTTTTTACATTTGTCGATAAGCACCGCGACAACGTCTGCTTGAAGCCCGACCAGACCGTTTCCCTTAGACGAGTTATCGAGCAGCACGATCTTCGCCTTCCGTTCATGCGACATCAAGTAGGATTTGCATTTCGGCAAGATAAGCCAGAGCGCGGTCGATGCCGCGAATTTACTCAGTGCGACGCCGATGTAATCGGTGCTCCACTCGGAGTTGCCGATGCCGAGACTATTCTTTGGCTCCAGAAAGGATTCGTCGAGATTGGACTGCCCGAAACAATTCTGTCCGTGAACGCTCGCGGAATTCTGACCGGACTCTACAAGTCACTCGGCAACGAGTACTTTGACGAACTGACGTTCGTTCGGGCAATCGACAAATGCCCGGTTAGCGGAGACACCGCAGTGGTTGATCGCTATCTGAAGACGGGACAAGGAGAGAAGGTCGACGAATTCGATAAGAAGGTTTTTGCGCCTGAACTCGTCGCGGCAACTGACTCAATTGTCAATTTATTGAAACGACTTTTGCCTTTCAAAGAATTGCCAGTGTGGGAGTCCCTGACTCAATTTGGAACTGCTTTCCCTCAAATGGAAACTGAAGTTGCCGAAGCCAAAATGGTTCTCGAATACTGCGAGTCGCTGGGCGTCTCAATGGAGAACATCCGATTTGATCCCTGTCTTGCCCGAGGAATGGACTATTACACTGGACCCGTTTTCGAGGCTCGCCATCCACTGTGGACCTTCGGCAGCCTGGCTGGCGGAGGTCGCTATGATCAAATGGTCAAGATTCGCGATGAAGCTCAACCTGCGGTCGGTGCGTCATTTGGCTTGGAGCGAATCGAACAAACTCTCCATGATTTAGGTCGCTTGCCCGATATTGGCGGCAAAGGTCTTGCCGATATCTTGATCGCCACTCGACAAGACTGGATGCCGGGTCCGCTAAAGCTCGCCGCCGAACTACGAAAGACAATTGGAAGGGTTTTGGTTTTCCCCAATCCGGACACCTCGTTTAAGCTGCAAACCAAATTTGCATCCGAAAATGGCATCAAGTACATCGTTTTCTACGGTCCCGATGAAGCCGCTGCCGGAGAAGCAACGATCCGTACGCTTACCGATGGAGATATTACTGACGTTCAAGCCGCCCGCCAATCTAAAAATCAAAAGGTCACCGTCGCCGAACTGAGCGACACTTTGCTCGCACTTCTAGCTGATTAAGTCGGCTTTACTTGCGCGAGCACTCCAATTCATGCAAAAATAAAGTCTCCGATGAACGGTTTCTTCCACCATCATCATACATCGCATCACCTCGCTTAATCCAAGCGCCTTGATGCTATATCCCGTTCAAAATCCCCCAGTGCCAGCGTAGGCACCTTTCCCCTTCTCATTTTTACAATTTCATATGTCAGTTCAAGTCAAACTTGCCCTTCCGACCGGAAGAATTCAGAATAACGTTTTTAAGCTCCTCAACGATGCCGGAATTGAGATTCACGGGGGTCCTCGCTCTTATCGCCCTAAGCTTTCACTAGTTGATTTTGAGGCAAAAATCCTCAAAACCCAAAACATCGTCGAGATGCTCGCCCTCGGTCGACGAGATGTCGGCTTCGCTGGCGCCGATTGGGTCAAAGAAAAAGGTGCCGATGTTGTAGAGTTATTGGACACCGAATTGGATCAGGTGTCGATCGTAGCGGCAGCTCCCGCCGGATTTCCGAACGCCGAATCGTATCGAGGCAGACAATTGATCGTTGCCACCGAATACGTCAACATCGCTTCCGAGTGGGTTCAAGCAAAAGGCTGGGACGCAAAGGTTATTCGATCCTACGGAACGACCGAAGTTTTTCCACCCGAAGATGCCGACTGCATCGTTGACAACATGTCCAGCGGTGCGACCCTAAGGGCCAGCAACCTGGAAATCGTCGATACAATCATGACGTCATCGACCCGAATTTTTGCGAGCCGCCACTCCATGGACGACAACAAGATTCGCAACCGAATCGAAGATTTTGTATTGGTGATCAAGTCAGTGCTTAGCGCTCGACACCGGGTAATGATCGAAGTGAATGTTAGCAAGGAAGACCTAGAATCCGTTGCATCCATCATTCCGTGCATGCGCCAACCGACCATCGCCGCCCTCCATGGGGATGCAGGATATGTCGTCAAGTCCGCCGTTCTCAAGTCGGAACTTCCAACCCTGATCCCAATCATCAAGCAACGGGGCGGAACCGATATCGTCGTCAGCAACATCGCAAACGTTATCCCTTAAGATGAAGACGGTCTCGATCATCAATACCGGAGTAGCGAATATTGCGTCGATTCAATCGGCGTTCAAAAAGCTGGGTTACGATACCAAGTTTGTCGAATCAACCCAGGATGTCCTGGAAGCTAAAGCGGTTGTGTTACCCGGAGTCGGCGCATTCGAAGCCGGTATGTCGGCTCTCAATATCTTGGGGCTAAGCGAGCCACTAAAAGAAAGGATTGCCGCCGGAAAGCCAACTCTTGCTGTGTGCCTAGGAATGCAACTACTGTGCGAGTCTAGCGAAGAGAGCCCCGGCATTCATGGTCTCGGCATCCTAAAGTCTCAAATCAAGCGGTTTCGTCCTGGTATTCGAACCCCACATTTTGGGTGGAACCAAGTCTCAGGGGCCGCTTTCTTTGGATCGGGATACGCCTATTTTGCAAACTCATTTCGCCTGGGCGAAAATCCCGGCGATGGATGGGAAGTAGCTACCTGCGAGCACGGCGAACCGTTTATTGCCGCCATCAGAAAAGGAGCCGTAGTTGCTTGCCAATTCCACCCCGAGATTTCAGGCAACTTCGGATTCTCTATCCTTGAGAAATGGCTGGAAGGTGTTACATGGTAACGAAGCGAATCATCCCTTGCCTTGATTGCAAAGACGGACGAGTCGTCAAAGGCATCCAATTTCAGGGCCTTACCGATGCCGGATCGCCCGCCGAACTCGCCGCCCGATACCAAATCGAAGGAGCCGATGAATTGGTGCTCCTTGATGTCGGGGCTTCGATCGAAAGTCGCAATAATCAACTTCAAACGGTAAGAGATGTCCGAGCCGAGCTCACCATCCCACTAACAGTCGGAGGCGGAGTTCGAGAAATCGCCGATATTGAAAAGCTCCTACAATCGGGTGCCGACAAGGTTTCAATCAATACCGCCGCGGTCAAGAATCCCATTCTTGTTCGAGAAGCGTCCCGAGCATTTGGTGCTCAATGTACAGTTGTTGCCGTAGATACAAAAAGGCGAGGCAAAAGCTGGATTGTGGTTACTCGCTCTGGCACCGAAGAACAAGCCCTCGACACCATTGATTGGGTGAAACAGGTTGAATATCTAGGTGCTGGCGAGATTTTGCTAACTAGCTTTGATCGGGACGGAACTCAACTTGGCTATGATCTCGAACTACTATCCGCAGTAAGCCAAGCGATCCAAATACCCGTTATTGCAAGCGGCGGTGCGAAAGTCACGAAGGACCTTTATGAAGCGTTTATCGCCGGAGCCGATGCCGTCTTGGCCGCGTCGATGTTCCATTACCAAACCCACACCATCGGCCAAGTAAAACGAGAATTACGAGACTTAGGAATTGAAGTGCGACTATGATCATCCCATCGATTGACTTACAAAGCGGCAAAGCCGTCCAACTGATTGGTGGCAAGGAATTTGCCATTGATGGCGGCGATCCTCAGAACTGGGCCAACGAATTTGGGCTTGCATCAGAGATCGGGGTAATCGACCTCGATGCCGCAATGGGCGTAGGTTCAAACCGGGACACAATCGTAGCTCTGCTCAAGGGGCGACGATGCCGTGTTGGCGGCGGAATTCGGTCGGTGGAAGATGCAATGTTCTATATTGACGCTGGCGCAACTCAGGTCATCATTGGGACCAAAGCGTCGCCAGAATTCCTCGAGCACTTACCAAAAGACCGAGTCATTGCCGCGCTAGACACCAAGCATGGAGAAGTTGTTGTTGACGGTTGGCAGACCAACACCAAAGCTCCCATCGAAGAAAAGATTGCCCTCCTTAAGGATTTCGTTGGTGGCTTCCTCGTGACTTTTGTCGAGCTTGAAGGACGGATGAATTCGATTGACATTGAGCGCTCACGCTATCTCAAAGAGCTTTGCGGTGATGTACCGTTGACCGTTGCTGGAGGAGTTGCTTCTACTGAAGAAATCGCCGAACTCGACGCCCTAGGAATCGACGTTCAAGTTGGAATGGCATTGTATTCTCGCAAAATTGGCTATGCCGACTCCGTCATTGCGCCACTCGTCAAACGAATCCCAGAGGGACCGTGGGCGACTGTCATCTGCAACGAGCATGGCGTCGCGCTTGGCTTAGCATGGTCAACTATCGAGTCGGTTCGGTTGGCATTTGCCGAGCAGCGGGGAATCTACTACTCACGTTCGAGAAAACAAATTTGGCGAAAAGGGGAGTCGTCCGGAGCAATACAGAAGTTGTTGAGAGTAGACCTTGATTGTGATCGAGATGCTCTTCGGTTTACGGTTCAACAGTCCGGCACCGGCTTCTGTCACCTCGGTACTACCACTTGTTGGGGCGATGCCGAGGGGCTAACAAAGCTTGAAGAGACACTATCTGAGCGAAAAGCAAACGCTATTCCAGGTTCTTACACAAATCGATTGTTTAATGACGATGGCCTCTTGAATGCGAAATTAATCGAAGAAGCAACTGAATTGACCGAGGCTTCGACGAATGAGCACATTACGGCCGAGGCGGCGGACGTACTGTACTTTACGATGACAAAATTAGCAAAGCACGGAATTCCACTCAGTGAAGTCACCAAGGAGTTAGATTTGCGATCACGAAAAATCAGTCGTCGCGCAGGAGACAAAAAGCCATGATTCCAATCATTCGATGGGCAGATGCCAACGCCGAAACAAAGCAAAGAATTCTCAACCGGTCAAGCCATTCGTTCAATGAAATTGAAGCTGATGTCCGCTTCTGGATTAATGAAATTCGAGAGAAAGGCGATGATGCAATCCTCGAATACATCCAGAAATTTGATGAGCGAGACGGCAATATTGGTAGGTTTCCTAGTGCAAAGTTTAACCAATCGAAATTTCCAATTTCGGAACTTGAAATTGAACATGCTTACGATACGATAGATCGTGACCTACTTTTGAGTATCCAACGTCAAGTTGAACTATCGCAAAAGTTCCACGTTGCTTATGCGGCAAATCTCCCAAAAACCTTTGAAACCGAACAGCTTCCGGGTGTCATCGCGGGCTACAAACGAGTTCCGGTTGCAAGCGCAGGTCTCTATGTTCCGGCTGGAAAAGCTCCCCTGCCAACCGTCGCTCAAATACTAACGGTCGCCGCCAACTCCGCCGGGGTTGATCGGTGCGTGGTTTGCTTTCCTCCCACAACCGAAGTGAGCGAAACTGCGATCATCGTTGCCGCTAACGAGGCTGGTGCGGACGAGATCTACCGCGTTGGTGGAATTGCCGCAATCGCCGCAATGGCATACGGAACCGAGACCATCGAAAAAGTTGATGTGATTGCCGGACCGGGCAACCCTTGGGTTCAAGCTGCGAAGCTTATGGTATCCGGCCAAGTCGGCATCGACATGGTGGCTGGCCCGAGCGAAGCAATGATCGTTGCTGATGAAGACGCAAACCCGGATTACATTGCCGCTGATATCCTCGCTCAATGTGAACACGGTTACGACTCCGCCGGAGTGTTGGTCACGACATCGATAAAGATCGCAGAAGATACACTGGCAGCAATTCTGACTCAACTCAAAACCCTTGATCGGGGAAATTACCTCGACAAGTCCCTCAGCCAATACTCCGCTCTGATCGTGGTTGATACCGAGCGTGAAATGCTTGACCTAGTTAACCTCTACGCTCCAGAGCACCTTGAGATTCAACTTGCCGATCCTATGGCCTTTTTTGCTAAGGTCAAGAATGCTGGGTCGTGTTTTATCGGAGACGATTCGCCAGTTGCAGCCGGCGACTACGCCACCGGAACCAACCATACGCTTCCCACGGGGACCGCGACGCGATACGCATCGGCAGTAAGCCCTGAGACATTCATGAAGACGATCCAATATCAGCGGCTGACCAACGATGGGCTGAAGCGACTGCTACCGATCGTCGAGCATGTTTCCGACGCGGAAGGGTTGGACGCCCACAAGCGCTCAGTTCAGATCAGGTTCGAAAGCGGCACCCAATCCTGAGGCCGGTGGAAGTCGTGTGCTCCCAGCGACACGATTGAATGAAGGTTTTCGAGCTTTTCGTCTGGATGGTCGCAGCCGCCCAGGACAAGGGTGACATTTGCAAGAGGAGCCTCTTTAGACTGTAGGCACCGAAAAACTTCCGTCCATGGCAAGACCAGAGACGCTTGCCAATACTGTCCAAGTGACTCGGACTGAAGATTCTGACTTTGCGGTGGCGGGCAATCGAGGTCTCGGATGCGAGGCGATGAGAATACGCAAGTCCACCAGGCTCCATTTGGTGCAAGGTTGACTTCGATATAGCGGCTAGATTCCAAAGATGCCAGCCATAATTCACCACAATCACCTCGCCATAGCCCTTCGCAGAATTGGTTTGGCTGAGCAAGATCAATGATGAGGGGAGGCTTCTTCGCCAAGAAGCTAACTTGAAGTCCATCTTCGGCGACCAAAAGACGATAGGCACATTCGTGGTTTGAAGGCCCATAGAAGCTTGTTGTAAACATCTGCCAATCACTCATTGCTTCAAATCCATTCGAGATAGATTCTATCTCGAATTTGCCTACTAAGGTTGCGATCCCAATTTTGCCTAACGCACGGCTGCCTCCGCAGCCCGAATGAATTTCCCTGCCGAACTCGACGACAACGCTGGACATCCCATCACTTTGCTGTGGAGGCTATGAAGATCCCCACCAAATTAACTAATTAGGACTCCGAAAAATCCCAACTGAAAGATCTGGACACCACCTGGCCCTGGGTAAAACTGAACAAAAGATGGGAGCCTATAAGCACTATGTCAATCCGAAGGAGCCGGGTGTAACGTGCTTTGTTACTGCTACCTGTTTGGACTT
>JAYUOQ010000230.1:0-1647 GCA_043760685.1 Armatimonadota bacterium
TATTTAGCCCGTCCGATCCGCCCCGAAAAAACAAAACGACCAGAGTGTGACCGCGACGCTTAGAATCAATCTTCACTTGGCTAAGTGCGCTCGATGAAAGGAGCCAAGGTACGAGACCCAAAGCCCCTAACTTAAGGGCAGATCGTCGAGACATTGCGTCTCGGAAACTATCGCAGGAATGATCTTTCATCAGGTTCACATGTATTGGAATTGAGGGGCGGCAATGTGGCTTGCCAAAAGGCGCATTCTTTCCGGGGTTAGGCCACTTCCTTCCCCAACGATTTTCGAGATAAGTGGCATTGCTTCGGCTCGTATGGTGGTGTTGGCAATCTTGCCGAAGGACAGGTCGTAAGCAAATTGCCATCGGGGAAGGATTGTGTTCGCCCAACTGAGTTGATCCACCGGGTAACCGTCCGGCATTGGCCATTCGTACATCGGTTGACCGAGCTTGCGCAAGTATCGTTGGATATCAGGACCACCGTCTGTGATTGCCGCTCCCCGACGTAATGCGGCGCAAATGAAGTCAAGTGGTCGACGGATGATTGGATCGCCGGTGTTCAGCTCTTCGGATAAAAGTATGGGGCGCACCATCGCGGCAATGTTTCCGTTGCTGGATTTGTATGCTTCATCGACGATTTTTTCAAGTGACTCTGAGCGCGATCCGGTGAAGAACATCACAAGTTTTTTCGCTAAGTACTTACTGGTTGATGGGTGGTTCACCACGATTTCGAGGACTTTTTCACCATCCTTAATGCCGCCTCCAGCTGGGATAGTGTGTCCCA
Source organism: Armatimonadota bacterium (assembly GCA_043760685.1). Lineage (GTDB taxonomy): Bacteria > Armatimonadota > Fimbriimonadia > Fimbriimonadales > Fimbriimonadaceae > Fimbriimonas. The sequence goes on from JAYUOQ010000230.1 coordinate 783, forward strand.
AAACGACTTTCATGCCATCGTCGTGGGCTTTTGCATCAAATCGGAACGACCCTTGGGCTACCGGTGGGAATTGCTTTTGCGATAGCATGTGCCGATCTTCAACTTTCCATCCGGTGAGGCAGCGAGCGACTTCTTGAATGTCCTTTTGGGAGTATCCGCCGTAAATTCCTAAGGTATGTAGTTCTAACAGCTCCCGGGCGTAGTTTTCGTTTGGGTGCTCTTTGGCATTTTGCTCGTTGTCGAGATAGAGCAACATTGCCGGACACTTCGACATCTTGGTTGCCATTTCTTTGAAGCTACCCAAGGCGTGCTCTCTAATGATGTCTTCCTCCTCGGCACTCTTAAAGAACGCTCCATCCTTCTTCTCGGAATAGATATTGAAGTGGTTGCTCCAAAAGTCCACCATCCTTTCTTTAAGTTGGTTTGGGCTATACGTCGCTCTCAGAATTGCCGCGCATTGGAGTTCGAAAATAACTCGTTCTCGCTGAATATCCATGAGTTCCGCCGATTGCATTCGAAGGCAATCAAGGCCCGCAAGTTGAAAATTCAAGTCAACAGGCTCTTCGAAATCAGCCTTAAGCTGCTTGTCGATATATGCCTGATGTCCCAGCGAAACATACGTTGCTTCCTCGTCGGCTGACCACCCAAAGGTCATTCGGTCGAGTAACCGTGTGGTCTTTGGGTCAGTCGGCTCTCGCCATGGCTCAATCTTTTTTCGTCTTCTTACCTCGGTCGCAACTCGTCCGCAACCCGCCGTACTGGCGGCTGCGAGGGCAGCAGCACCACCCAAGATAATCGCTTCACGCCGAGATAAGGACATCTATGCGACCTCTCGTGAAGGGGCTGGCTTGAGAATCGCGATTAG
>JAYUOQ010000231.1:0-4074 GCA_043760685.1 Armatimonadota bacterium
GAGTAAACAGTGAACCTAAGAATGCACCTGCAAGCCCAAAACTAAGGTAGCTTGCGGCCCGCCTCTTCTTGGACATGCTGTGGTCGGGGAACATGGGTACCCGAACAACATTGACGCCGTCAATCAGTTCTTTCTTGCACAGCTTCTGCTTGTAACCGTCATAGATCTTGCCGAACGGATAGTTTGGGAACGACGTAACGACGGTTGCCTTGTGACCTGCTTCTACCATTCCTGCAGCAAGCTGAGACGTGCGCGTATCGCACGGCTCAGGTTTGTAGTGCATGGAAATGAACAGGATCTTCATAGTTGGATTTCCTAAATCTTGTGGTGGTGCCCCATTACGATGGATGCGACGACCTGAGATACGTTTTCTTGGAGGTATTCCGGTGGAGAGACCCAAGTACTGGTTGAATTGACCACGGTTTTAGCGGCGTTAAGAATGCTGGTTGGGTCTGCTCCACTGAGGATTCCTGAACCAGCTTCCAGACACTCGCCTCTCTCGGTGACATCGCGTAGGATGACACTTGGCGTGTTGAGCAAAGTCGCTTCTTCTTGGACGGTTCCGCTGTCGGTCATGACGCACAATGCTGACTGCTCGAGGCGAACGAAATCAAAGAAGCCGCATGGCGTGAGGAAGCGAACTAATGTTGATTTTGGTGCTAGACCTCCCTTGGCGATCTTATCGGCGGTGCGCGGATGAAGACTGACAATTACTGGACACTTGAACTCTTCGGCGACCGCATCGAGACCGGCGAGGATTTGGCTCAGCCGGTTGACGTCGTCAACGTTTTCCGAGCGGTGGACCGTCACGACGACGTATTTCTTTTCGGACAGACTAAGTCGAGTGAGGACGTCGCTCTTCGCGATTTTCTCGGAATTGGCTTGAATGACTTCCCAAATTGGGTTTCCGGTTACATAAATTCTTGTTCGATCGATGCCTTCTCGAATCAAGTTCTCCTTGCTTCGGTGGGTGTACGGCATGAGGATTCGGCTGCAATGGTCGATGACTCGACGATTGATTTCCTCGGGAACTCGATCATCGTAACAACGGTTTCCGGCTTCCATGTGGAAGACGGGGATTTGCATCCGAGCGGCAACCATCGCGGCAAGACCGCTATTGGTGTCGCCGAGAATGAGAACTCGGTCGGGCTTTTCTTTAATGAAGTATTCGCTAGATTTGCGGATCATTTCGGCGATTTGGTCGCCAAAAGTGCCGGCTCGGATTCCCCAACATTCGTTGGGCTGCCTTACGCCGAGTTCTTCAAAAAAGATGTCGCTGAGGTTGGGATCGTAGTTTTGGCCTGTGTGAACCAGTTGTTGGTCACACAAACCATCTAGCTTTTCGATGACGCGGCTGAGACGGATGATCTCAGGCCGCGTTCCAAAGATTGTTGCGACTTTCATGCAGCGATCCGAAGTTGTAGTTGTTTGGTTTCCGCAGGTGTATAAATCGCGTTTAGCAAGTTCCGAATTCCTTCGTGAGTGAGGTTAACGACCTCGCTTGAGTATTCGCCATCAAGACATGGCTTATCTGGATATTCTGGGTTCAATTCTTGAAGCATTGGTTGGATGACGTAGTAGTCACCTCGCTCAACGGTTCGCCATCGTTCTTCTTCGGAGACCATGATTTCGTGAAGCTTTTCTCCGGGTCGGATTCCGGTATAGAGAATGGGGATATCTCTTCCGTCGATCAGGGTTTCGGCAAGATCGACCATTCGAGCAGCTTGAACCTTCGGAATGAAGGTTTCGCCTTGGCGTCCATTTCGGAGGGCTTCGAAAACAACATCGACCGCTTGGTTGAGGCTTAGCAAGAACCTGGTCATTTCTTTGACAGTAATCGTAACTGGCCCTTTGTTGGCAATTTGATCTAAGAAGAGAGGGACAACGGAGCCGCGAGATGCGATAACATTGCCGTAGCGGACGAGATTGAATCGGGTATCGCCGCATTGAGTGTTGCCTTCGACGAAGATTCGCTCCATGATCGCCTTCGTCATTCCCATGACGTTGATTGGCTTACAAGCTTTGTCGGTAGAAATTCCGACGACTTGTTCAACTTGGTTCTTGGTGTCTCGGATTGCTCGCACCATGTTATGTGCGCCTTCAACGTTGGTAAGAACCGCTTGATGAGGATAGTTTTCGCACGTTGGAACCTGCTTGAGAGCAGCCGCATTGATAACGATGTCCACTCCACTGATGGCTCGACAAACCGAGTCGTACTCTCTCATGTCTCCAATTTGGAAAGCAAGAACATCTTGAATTGTTTGATACAATCCGTTGTTGCTTGACGTTGCAGCCTGAAGCAGATCAATCCGCATCTGGTGTTGCTTCGCTTCGTCTCTGGAGAAGACGGTTATTTTTCGTGGCATGCCGAGCTCTCCACTCAACATTCGTTGGACGACAGTTTTACCTAGTGAGCCGGTTCCACCGGTGACGAGGACGTGTTTGTTTGCGAGGATCATTAGTGAGTTCTCCAGAGGTCATAAGGCGTAGAATCTGACGCGATTTCGCGAATCATTTCGGGCCAAGTAGTGGGCTCGTAACCAGTTCGGTTGCGAAAATTGGTGCTATCAAGAGTGCGATCTATTCTTAGCTCGTCACTAGGAGTAATGGTTACCCCCGTCTTAAAAGCTTCATTGAGCAGGTTTAAAAGTGTGTATTTGTCGATCGGGGCGCTTGATACTTGGTGGATTCCCGAAAGGTCTTTACGGTTAAAAGCTACGTACTGAATGACGCGACTGAGTTCTTGGGTTGTTAGACCGCTGAAAAGAGCGTGGGTGAAGCCCTTGGCGGATTTGTTTCTTTGGGTTAAGAACCAGTCAACCAGACCGAATTCGCTGTTTAGCTCTCGACCAATGATCGAGGTTCGGATGGTGATGGCGTTGGTGGCTGAGGTTTCGCCTAAGGCTTTCGATCGACCATAGAGGTCTTCCGCGTTGGTTAAGTCGGTTTCTTTATAACTTCCCTTTTTGCCATCGAATACACAGTCGGTGCTGATGTGCATCAGTCGCGCATTATATTCAGCGCAAAGTTTTGCTAGCTGATGGGGGAGCAGTGAGTTAATGGTAAGGCAAGCAATTGGATCGTTGCCAAGGGGTTGCTGCTTGACGATTCCGATGCAGTTCACGACTACATCTGGCTGCACTTGCTCGATTGCTTTGCGAACGCTCGGCATGTCGGTGGTTTCGATTCCGCCGATTACGCGGTCAGGGCAGAAGAAACTGAATTTCGAGAGGTTTTGAGCATTTGAGCGTACGGTTACCCAGGCATCGATTGGATCCTTGACGGTTTGATAGAGCTTGTGTCCCAACATTCCGGTGCCACCAAGAATCAGCATTTTCATGCTGAAATCCTCACAAAGGCGGTCAAGTTTGAGCTCATGATATTTTTATCGGTTCCTGTTTTGACTTCATTAGTGGCGATGACAAAAGTTCTCACAAAATATCAGGGTTAAGCTGCTTTGATCTTCTGGTTCTCGATGGTTGCAGCAAACAACATTCGGTTGGTTTCAATATCGGATGAAGCACGGGCCATTTCGTTGATGTAGTTTTTGGAGTGTAGGGACATTGTCTCAAACTGCTCAGGACTCATGTCTACACACTTTTGAATAGTATTTTGCCAACCATCCTCGTCTTCTAGTTTGAGAACCCACCCTACTTCTTTTGCATCAAAATCTTGCCACGGGGTTTGGTCACTAACGAGGACGGGACAACCGGCGGCAAGTGCCTCCGGGATGACATGTCCGAAATTCTCTCCGAGAGTCGGGAATAGGAAGAAGTGGTGGGCAGAAAGCGCTTCGAGAACTTGACTGCTTGGGATTCCACCTTTATGCACTACGGAAACGTTAGCCGGTAGGTTATTGATAGCCGCATTACATTCCTGCCAGTATGCTTGGTCCTCAATTGGACCATAGATAACAAAGGTCACCTCTCCCTTGATTGATTGGAGCATTTTTATCGCACCGAGCAAGTTCTTTTTGGGTGAAATTCGGGAAATGAAAGCAAAGGCTGCGACTCCAGTCTTCTTTTCGGCCCTGGTGGTTTCGACTTGAACATTGGTTCGATCAGCGATATCTGG
>JAYUOQ010000232.1:0-4072 GCA_043760685.1 Armatimonadota bacterium
TCTGTAAGGTTCGATTGCATGTTCAAATACTCAAGAGGACTCATTGTCCGGATTTAATTCACTTTCAAAAAATTTTGCTGAAAGAAGTGCTTTTCGAAGACGCTCAATGCAGCGCGACCGAGTCGGTCCAATAGAGCCTGAAGGAATCTCCAATTTAGTTTTGATCTCTTCATAACAGCTTTCGCTTTCAGAATAGAGCATTGAAAGGAGCTCGGGGCATTTGCCCGGAAGCTGGCTCATGACACGCCTTATTGCCCCAGATTGAATCGCGGCCACAGTTACTTCTTCGATGGTCGCTTCTTCGTTGGCCAGCATTTCATCGAGATTCTCGATTGCGTCAAACGAAACCGCAGACTTATCGCGGTTTTGGCGGTGAAGTCGAATCGCTTCCCTGGCTGCGGTTGTCGCCAGCCACTTTGGTAAGGCCAGAGCAGAATCTATCCGATCCAGATGCTTGTAAAGGATGAGAAACACCTTTTGAAAGGTGTCCTCGGCGTCTTCATTCCTAAGCCCGACGCGATAGATTGAAGACCAAACGAGCGATTGAAAGCGGTCAATTAACACACTCCAAGAAGCAGAATCGCCAGCCTTGCATTTGCGAACCAATATTTCTAAATCCGAAACAAATGGTTCCTTACCCATGCGTCTGGCGAGTATATCATAGGCTTTTTCAGCTTGGGTTACGGTCAAAGGGGGAACAATCTTCAAAGTCTTCGGTTCTGGTCGGCTTATTCCAGAATTGGAGACTACAAAAACCTGGTTAATAGATCATAAACCTAAATCCGCTTCCAGTACCCTCGTGGATGGAAGGTCACCATATATTTCTCTCTCGAAGCGTCATTCTCAAACGGCGGTTTAGTCTTAAGCCAATTATCGAGAGCTTCCATTGGACCAGGTCCGTGTTCTTTAAGTACGGGATGACCATATACATTCGTGTCTTCAATTACCAAGTAGCAACCTGGGGTGACACAATGCGCCCAAACATCTAATTCCTTACGAACGTGAGACTCGGAGTGGTCCGAATCCAAAATCACCATTACTCGCTTTCCTTCAGCCCGAGCTTTGATTTTTTCAACAACCGATGGCTCAATTGAGGAAGCTGTAATGAACTCGACTCGGGGATGAGTCGGCAAGTTGGATTGGGGCTCAATATCAATTGAAACGATTTCTCCTTCACCCATTAAGTCAAAAAGGGATGCATAAAACATCGCGCTTCCACCATCAAAAGTGCCTGTTTCAATGACCAGTTGCGGTCGTGTTTCATAAATGATTTCCTGCTTGATCCAAAGATCAAATGGTATCTGCTGTACAGGGGTCCCCATCCATCTTGTGTTCTTCCAAGTCGTATCTCGACGATGAAAATAGATCAGCTTGTGAAAAAGCGTAATGGTTATCGGGGTGAGAACTCGCCAGAGGGCTGCGTTGAGTTTGAGGTGAATTCTATGAAGCACGTCCTATTTTAACTGGAAACCGTCCCCAAATTAGTCTTAGGTAACCTGAACCTAGGTTTGACGAACTTAAATAGCTCCCCACATCGAAGATACAATCCCCTATTAGACGAATGGGTTTTGGTATCTCCACACCGTACCCAGCGGCCATGGCAAGGGCAGCAAGAATTGTCGAGCAATGAAAGTCGTCCTGCCCACGATCCAAGCTGCTACTTGTGCGCCAGAAACACCAGGGCAAGTGGTGATGTCAATCTAGACTACACCGATACTTTTGTGTTCGTCAATGATTTTGCCGCGCTAACCAAAGATCAGTTTCCAATCCAATCTTCGACGAATCCACTTTTTCATGCTGTATCCATCGAGGGCGAATGTCGAGTTATCTGCTTTTCGCCTCGGCATAACCTAACCCTTGCAGAAATGCCACCGGAAGAAATTGCCAAAGTAGTATCTCTATGGAGCGATCAATACGCAGAACTTTCCTCTCAGTACAATTGGGTCCAAATCTTTGAAAACAAAGGTTCTGTGATGGGCTGTTCTAACCCTCACCCGCATGGTCAAATTTGGGCAAGCAGTTTCATCCCGACTCTCGCTTTGAAGGAAGAAAGTTCTATGGCTTCCTACTTCGAAAGATCCGGTACTCCAATGCTCCAGAGTATTGCTGACGAAGAGATAAAGTCGGGAGAACGGATTGTTGAGCTGACCGAACATTGGCTCGCAATTGTGCCTTTTTGGGCGGTCTGGCCATTTGAGATTCTGCTTTTGCCCAGAAAGTCAGTTCCAACCCTTAACGAACTAACCCTAGATGTCGAGCAGGATCTCGCGACGATTCTATCGCGAGTGCTCATTCGTTACGACAATCTGTTTGAAACCAGTTTCCCTTACAGCATGGGTTGGCACAACGCTCCGGGTAATTCCTTACAGCCTAACGCATGGACTTTGCATGCGCACTTCTATCCACCCTTACTTCGATCCGCTTCAGTCAAGAAGTTTATGGTCGGCTACGAAATGCTTGGCGAACCACAACGAGACATTACACCCGAGTGGGCCGCAAAGATGTTGCGAGAGGTCTCTCCAGTACACTATAAGCATCCATGAAGATCGGAATTGCCACGTGTTACAACATCCCCGAGCCAGATATCGACGAAGCGATCGTGATCGAAGCATTTGAGCGTCGAGGGCATGAAACTCACCTGGTGCCATGGGACGAACCGACGATTGATTGGTCGGACTTTGATGTCGTAATCGTACGTTCGACATGGAATTACCCGGATTTTTCCGAGCAATTTGCTGCCTGGATAGGGCGGGTAAGCGAGGTAACGACCCTGCTCAATCCTGGCAACATCATGCTGGCAAACGTGGACAAAAGCTATCTGATCGATATCGCAGAGAGCGGCGTCAAGGTTGTGCCAACAAAGTGGATCAATACATCTGAAGCCGATGGTCTCGCAAATTTACTCACGAGCAAATCAGTAATCAAGCCTGCGATCGGTGCTGGCTCAATGGATACCCAGTTTTTTGAAGTTAACCAACTACAAGATGCGATTGCTTGGCTCACATCAATGGGTTCAAACCGGATGTTTATGGTCCAGCCTTATTTTGAATCGGTCAACACGGTGGGCGAGCAGTCGATTATTTGCTTCGGACCAGATCCAAGCCATCGGATAGTCAAACATCCTCGCTTCGCCGGACAAGAGGAAAGGGTAGACGGTCCATTTGATTGCGGCGAGTTTGAAGCGTTGGCTAGGGAAGTTATCGAGCCAGTTAAGGATCAAATTTTGTACGCCCGGGTTGATCTAATGATGGACAATGAAGGAGCTTGGCGCCTTTCGGAGCTCGAACTCATCGAACCGTCATTATTCTTCAACTTGAAACCTGAAGCCCTAGACTTGCTCATTGATCGAGTCGAACTGATGCTTTCCTGAGAAGTAGTCCCCCATCAATTCGTCTTGTCGAGTATGGACTTTCGAATTTGGGCTCTTTTATCCGCGGTATTCGCCGGGGCGACCGCGGTTCTCGCCAAAAAAGGAGTTGATGGAGTGCCGCCAAATCTGGCCCTCTTGGTGCGAGTAGGGTTTGTGTTTGTCTTTTCCCTCGGTCTGGCATTGGCAACGAAGCAAGGGGCATTCTCCTCGCTCACCAAGTCAAACTGGATGTTCTTAGGATTTTCTGCAGTGGCAACATGGCTCTCGTGGCTCTGCTATTTCAGGGCACTTCAAGGTGGCGAAGTCTCGAGAGTAGCTCCAATCGACAAACTCAGTTTTGTCATCGCAATGGTTCTTGGAATAGTCTTTCTTCGCGAAAAAATTGACGCAAAGCTAATTGGAGGAGCGGCAATGATTGTTGGTGGCGTTTTGTTGACTCTCAAGTAGAGACTCTCTATGCCGCAAGAGATCGTTCCTGCTCTTTTGCCCAAGCTACTGCCTCAGCAAATACGTCAGGTGAAACATCGCGAAGGCTTTCATTTGCCAATATCCAATCTCCGTGTTCGACGCTATGAACGTAATTCAATGTCTTATCACATTGGCTAGCCCGGTTCTCACCCATAAGAGCATCAAGTACGTCACTTGCAAGGGGTAGTTCGGCAATGACTTCCGACATCGGCATATCGGTTAGGGCATCAAGAA
>JAYUOQ010000233.1:0-10924 GCA_043760685.1 Armatimonadota bacterium
CTTACCAGATGCTGAGCCATAGAATCCTTACCAATGGGATCCGTATGCCATTTCATTTCAACGAGGTAGAGATGCCCATCCAAAGAAATAACGCCATCAATTTGCTCAATTGCGGTGCCCTTAGAACTTCTCAATGTGAAAGATTCTTCGACCAGGATTCCATAGAAAGCGAACAAATCGTTGAGCACAGGCTCCAGGCTACGACCTCGCTCGGCACCGTCCTCGATCGGAAAAAGAGCGTACAGCCTTTGTTTCAGTTGTTCCAGTTGCTCTTTGCGAAGCCTTTTCTTCTCGGCTTCGGCCGACGCTAAGTCAATCCGTTGCTTTCGCTCCCTTTCCCGCTCGATGTCCATTCGTGTGAAAGCATCTTTTTCATTGATCAATGTTCGAATGGATGAAACGCGTGCCTGAGCCTTGTCACGGTCGTTCTCATAGCAAGAACTAAAGTTAGAAAATTCTACTACTCTCTTTAGAACTTCTCTACGGACTTTAAGGAGGCGGTCATCCGAACCATTTATTGCCTCCAATATTTCGCGTGTTACGCTGAACTTTTTGAAAGCACCACGATCAGTCTCAAGCTTTTCATAATGCGGATCGAGAATGTATAGGGGAACTCCAGCACCTTTGAAGAAAACCATCAAGTCCTTCTTGGATGGATTGATTGCAGGAATGGCGTCGACCAAAAGATTGAATAGATCGGGCGGATAATGGAAGACGTCAGATGCGGACACTGGCTAGATTTTACGCCACGAGGAAAGTAACTGTGCGAAATAGGAAGTCGATTTGTGCCAACCTGACGAGAGCAGTTACCGATACCGTCAGAGAGACTATTCTTCAGCGCCTCAACTACGGTGCATTCGATGCGTCGCCTTCGAGGCGAGCGATGTAAACAGTGGTCTCTACGAGCATGCCTTCCTCGTCGATTGTCCGAATTTCGTCGTAATAGTCGTCGGAATCCAAGGGTGGATCACAAAGCAATGGCCCCTCTTGCGAGTTTCTGCAGTGATGCACCATATATTCAACTCTCAAAACTTCAAATCTGGGCCACGTTGATTTGAAGCAAAATGTAATCTGCTCGCCTACTCTTGGAACCGATGGCATTGGAGCGGTGATTTCTAGTGTTTCCGAATTCAACGGTGTTGGCTCAGCTACAAATTTTAAATGGAACACGAGGCTAAGTTACCTGTTTGCGCTGCCAAATCTAGTTTTAGCCTCCTTGCTGTGGATAGTGCATTTGTAGAGAAATTTTCCGAAATTAGATTCAATTCTTTACAAAAATGCCGAAAAATGAACTCCATCGTCCCCATTTTGAGCCCTTCGCCCTTAGCGAAGCGATGCCCCCTTGCCCTTCTTCAATTCATTTCACATGCTTCCAAACAACTCCCTCAACAAATATCATCACTCTCTTGCTCTTCAAGCTAACACCTGATAGCTTCTTCACCCGAGGACTACAAAATAAAAATTTTAATAGTTTTGCTCCCGCCCTTGCTCGGGACTAGTCTCATCACTTACTTTCTCTACAAGCTGAAGGCTGACAGCTGACAGATTCTTGTCCAAGACTCAATTCTTTACCAAACTTATGACTCCCAACTCCCAACTTTTCCCCATCGCGACCGCCCTCGCCCTCGCGCTTCCGCACTTTTGCACTATGCACTCCGCACTTCCTGGAACTCCATCCCGTTTCGGGACTCCAAACTGATACAATAATCTCGTGCTCACCGCGCTCATAACCCTATCCCTGACCATGATTAATCCATCCCGCGACTGGCTCATCGGAAACAACAAATCCAAAACCGAGGTCACGATCGCCGATGACAAGACGACGATCAGTAACGGACTCATCTCGCGATCATGGATATCCAAAACGGGAGCATGCTACAGCTTTCGTGAGGAAAGCAACAAAGCAGAATTTTTAAGGACGGTTAAGCCAGAAGCCTCCATCACGGTTAATGGCAAACGGTACGAAGTCGGTGGACTAGAGTCTTTTCCCGATCATGCTTACGTCGACCAGGCATTCCTTGCCAAAGCAAAGCCCCTTCCGAATTCGCTTCAACTCGCCCTGATCATGCCGATGGATTATGTTCCTCTCATCGCCCATAAGATGAACCCAACGGGTAAAGGGGTGGCGCTGGTTTATCAAAGCAAGGACCTTCCAGGCATCACGGTCACCGTTCGCTACCAAATGCCCGATTCCCTTCCTGTGATCTCAAAATGGATTGAGATCAAAAACAATACTGGACAACAAATTATCCTCGAAAAATTTGAAAACGAAATTCTCGCGGCTGTTGAAGGTGAGTCTGCCGTCGACGAGAGTCCCGAGTGGCGCAAACCCAACATGTTCGTCACTAGCGACTATACGTTTGGCGGAATGTCGCCCAACGCCCACGCCAAAGGGGTCCATTGGACGACCGATCCAACGTACACAACCCAAGTTAATTACGATCTCAAAACCCCCTGTCTTCTCATTGGCGAGCCTCAGATCGGACCGCGAATGGAAATCGAATCTGGTTCCACCTTCACAACTTATCGCGTCCATGAGCTTCTTTATGACTCGTTCGATCGAGAACGCAATGGTCTAGCCGTCCGCAAGATGTTCCGAACGTTGGCGCCATGGAGCCTTGATAGCCCAATGATGCTTCACTTGACCACTGTCGAACCCAAGGCGGTCCATACCGCCATTGACCAGGCGGCCGAGTGTGGCTACGAAATGGTCATTCTTAGCTTTGGCAGCGGAGTCGATATGGAATCGACCAATCCCGCCACCATCAAGAAGTTTCGCGAGTTTAGAGAATATGCCAATTCCAAAGGAATTCGGCTTGGCGCTTACTCATTGCTGGCAAGCCGACGCATTGATGATGTCAATGACGTCATCAATCCCAAGACTGGCAAAACCGGAGGGGCGATCTTCGGCAACTCGCCATGCCTAGAAAGCAAATGGGGTCAGGACTACTTCGAAAACCTACAAAATTTCATCGAGAAAACTGGCTTCGACTTGCTTGAGCACGACGGGAACTATCCGGGCGACATGTGCGCTTCGACCACTCATCCTGGACACGTTAATTTAGAAGATTCTCAGTACAAGCAGTGGCTCGAAATCACCAAATTCTATAAATGGTGCCGATCCAAAAATGTCTTCCTCAACGTGCCTGATAACTACTTCATGTCCGGCTCCAACAAAACCGGAATGGGATACCGAGAGACCAACTGGTCATTGCCTCGGGCACTTCAGCACATCCACTGCCGCCAAAACCTCTACGACGGAACGTGGGACAAAACGCCAAGCATGGGTTGGACCTTCGTGCCGCTCGTCCAGTATCAAGGTGGCGGCGATGCTGCCACAATTGAGCCGCTCAAGGATCACCTTGCTGATTATGAAATGCACCTAGCCAACAACCTTGGCTACGGAGCCCAGGCTTGCTACCGGGGACCAAGACTCTACGACGCGCCCGAAACAAAAGCAGTCGTTGTCAAGTGGGTGAATTGGTTCAAAAAGTACCGCGATACTTTGGAATCGGACATCATCCACATCCGGCGATGCGATGGTCAATCATGGGATGGAATATTACACGCCAACCCAACCGGCACAAAAGAGAAAGGCATGATTGTCTTGTACAACTCAACCGACAAGCCAATCAAAGAAACCGTCGAAGTGCCGATTTATTACACCGGGCTTCATGATGTGGTAACCCTCACTGAAAAAGAAGGAAAACCACGCAAGATCAAAGTCTCACGTGGCTATTCAATATCAGTCGAGGTAAACATTCCGCCGAGCGGAATGACTTGGATGACGCTGAGATAATATAAGAAGACGAAGAACTTGTGCTGCCTCCGCAACCCGAACGTTAGCATGTAAAAGTTATTGTCTACCTGGTTCAGTCCTGTCCAGGCTGTGGAGGCTTGACCGAGTCTCAGGTTTCACCTCCACAGCATGGCTTTGTACAAAACCAAAAATAACAACTTCTTCTCAAACAATGCCTAAATGGGCTGCGGAGGCAGCTTTTAGTCGCACTTACGCTCCTTTGACCCATCGATTGACGGACTCGGCAAATCGGACGCCAAATAGTCGTCCGGTTTCGAGGTCGGCTGCTCCGGGTGTTTCCTCCGGAGAAGCATTGTCGGACTGAGTCCCAAGACCCTGATAAAATCCACTTCGATTGAGCGTGCCATCGTTTCGGATGCCCAAGCTAATCCAGACCATTTCATGTTGAGCCGCCAATGAAAACATGTAACCGAGAGTATTAGCTTTGTCCCCGGCGTTGGAAATCGAGTTTGAAAAGCCTCCAGCTACTTTGTCCTTCCACGCTCGGGCGAACCATGGTTTTGAACTTGCGTCGGCAAATGCCTTAAATGGAGCAGATGGACCAGCCATATAAGTTGGGGATCCAAAGAGAATGCCGTCTGACGCCAGTAAAGCATCCCAACCTGTCTCGAAGTCGCCTATCGCTTCGTCAACTTTAGTGACGTCTAGGATATGGACAGTAACTCCGTCGACGGAGCCAACTCCAGCTGCAATCGCTTCGGCAACTTTCTTCGTGTGGCCGTAGCCGCTATGGTAGGCAATAGTAATGGTGCTCATACCAACAGATATACGTCGTCCAACTTGCAAAGTGACGAAAGGACGAGCACAAATGGTATAATTTTCTTTCCCCGCGTGGTGAGTTGCCCGAGTGGCCAATGGGAACAGACTGTAAATCTGTCAGCGAGAGCTTACATAGGTTCGAATCCTATACTCACCACCACCATTTTTTAACAGATCCAACCTTAATTAGTAAGGAAGTTCGTGAGTATAATCCGGCTTCCATGAAAGTTTCTGACGGCAAAACAAATCCTTCAACGAGACCACGAGGTTTCTTTTGAGCGCGCTAACCCGGGAAAAACTGACCCAGGCGGTGGGGTTGGTTCAGGACTCCAGAGCGCACGTTTGGCTGACTTTTGTTCGGGAAACCGGTGAGGGATCGGATCCAGCTTTACCGTTTATCTGCGAAACCGGGCTTGTGTGGATCTCAGCACTGATGGTCGGATGGGATGGTCGAAAGATTGCCGTAGTCGGTAATTATGATGCTGAACCTTTGGAGCATTCTGGCGATTGGGACGAAGTCGTTCCCTACGTCCAAGGTATTCGCGCTCCCCTCTTAGAGGTCCTGGAGGACTGGATTCCCAAAGATCAAAAGCCACGGATTGCGGTCAATTTTAGCGAAGATGATGACAAGGCAGATGGACTAACTCATGGTCTATTTCGGCTTTTAACCTCACACCTCGAAGGGACACGGTTTGCCAATAGTTTAGAGTCGGCGCATGATATTGTGAGCCGCTTGCGCGGAATCAAAACTCCGGAAGAGATTCGCCGAATTCGGGCCGCAGTAACCGTGACCGACAAAATCTACGCATCAGTTCCCAATCGATTGAAATTGGGTCTCGACGAGCGGTCATTGTTTGACCAAATTCAGACAGAGATTGATAGCAATCGGTGGGGATATGGCTGGTCTCGAGCTGGGAATCCAATTGTGAACTTTGGACCAAATTCAATGATAGGTCATGGTGTTCCGTCACCATCGATCTTGCTTGAGCCAGGTCAGCTGGTTCACCTTGACCTGGGAGTGATCGTAGAGGATTATTCATCGGATATCCAGCGATGTTGGTACGTCGCTTTACCTGGTGAAACTTCATTGCCTGCTGATTTAGCCGACGGTCTAGCCGCGGTTTCAGGTGCGATTCAAGCCGGTGCCGACGCCTTGCGACCTGGAGTCTTGGGTCAGGAAGTTGATGCCGCCGCAAGGGCTTTCCTAGTTGCCGCCGGGTATCCAGAGTATCTTCATGCGCTGGGTCATCAAGTTGGGCGGGTGGCACATGACGGGGGAAGTCTTCTCGGTCCACGATGGGAACGATATGGTCGCTTGCCGGAGATTCCAGTAGAAGAGGGTCAAGTTTATACGTTGGAACTTGGGGCTAACCTACCTGGTCGGGGATACCTCGGATTGGAGGAAATGGTTCGAGTTACGGCGGACGGCGTCGAGTGGATCACGGAGCCTCAAGTGGCTATCCCTGTGCTCTTCACCACCTAACTATTCAGCCCAAACGTGTAGAATTGAGCAATGCTTGGCCTGACTATTGCCGCGATTGCTGCAACTCTCCTCGATCAACCGCGGAATATCGATCTAAAAATCGACTTGAGCCGTACCCGCGACGAGATCAATCCATATATTTATGGGCAGTTTATAGAGCATCTGGGACGCTGCATTTATGGCGGGATATGGGCCGAGATGCTTGAAGATCGGAAGTTTTTCTTCCCAATAACCAAGAACTTCGCCCCGTTTGTCTCCATGCAAAACACAGATTTTCCAGGCATTGGGGCGTCACCTTGGCAGATATTGAGTGGAGATGTTGCCATGACCAAAGAAGATGTCTTCGTCGGTCGCCACACTCCAATCCTTCATTCCGGAACCGCGATTCGACAAGGTCACCTGGGAGTCGTGAGCGGAAAGGAATACACTGGCTACATCTGGTTAAAGGGTGTTGGTGGACAAGGGAAAGTCACCGTCCGATTTGACAATCAATCTCAAACCTTCGATGCACCACTTGGGGCCTACTCCAAACATCCATTTAGGTTCAAGGCATCCGAGACCACCGACGATGCACGTCTCGAAATAGAAGTGACGGGGCACGATGTGGCAGTTGGCACGGTTTCGATCATGCCAGCCGATAACGTTCGAGGTATGCGCCGCGACACACTGGCGAAGCTAAAAGAACTTGGTGGCACGATCTATCGCTGGCCAGGTGGCAACTTTGTGAGCGGTTATGACTGGCGAGATGGCATTGGCGACCGCGACCGTCGTCCGCCTCGCACTAACCCAGCCTGGGGTGGCTTAGAGCACAATGACTTCGGAACCGACGAGTTCATTGACTTCTGTCGAGAGATCGGCACCGATCCATTAGTCACCGTCAACACCGGTTTCGGTGACGCTTACACGGCGGCTCAGTGGGTCGAGTACTGCAATGGGTCAACGAAGACGATTGGTGGCTCATGGCGAGCAAAGAATGGTCACAGAAAGGCCTATGATGTAAAGACGTGGTGCGTTGGGAACGAGATGTGGGGCGAGTGGCAACTCGGATTCATGAAACTGGACCAGTATGTTGCGAAGCACAACTGGATTGCCGAAGCCATGCTGAAGGTTGATCCAAACTTGACCCTCATCGGAAGCGGTGATCTTGGGGACCCAGATTCAAAGGAACCAGGAAAGAGTTGGTCAAAGGGATTGCTTCAACATTCGGCCGATCACATGGACATGGTCTCAGAACACTTCTATTCGGGACGACTGCCGTGGACAAAGAGTGAACGCTTCCCGCTCGACCAAGCGGTCCGACAGATGAGCGACTCAGTCAAACAAAAGGCGGAAGGACACCGCAAGCTTCAGAAAGGCATGAAGTCGCTGAACGGGAAGATCGTGCCAATTGCGATGGACGAATGGAACTACTGGCACCGCAACTACGAATTTGGAGAGTTGGGTTGTGAGTACGACTTGGCCGATGGACTTGGAATCGCCGCAGGACTCCACGAGTTCTTCCGGCAAACAGACATTATTAAGATCGCGACTTATGCGCAGACCGTAAACGTCATTGGTGCCATCAAGACCAACCGGACTGCCGCCGAGATTGAGAGTACTGGCTTGGTCCTTGAAGTCTATCGGAAGCGATTCGGTTCGATTCCCGTGGCACACAGTGGCAAACTGGACAAAATTGATGTCGAAGTTGCGCTGACAAAGGATCGAAAGCTTCTGACGATTGGATTCATGAATCCGACCGACGAAGCAATTCAACTTTCCCCAACTGGGTTCAAGACGGAAGGCGCAAAGGCATATATCGTTACCGGTGCTACCGAATTTTCGAAGAATTCTCCAGGTAAGCCACGACAAGTGGATATTGTTGAACTAAAAGGAACCACGGTACCGCGCATCTCTTGCGGTGTCATCGTCATTCCAATCTCTTAGTCGGAAAGCCTTGCTCCCAGTCATTCTGGGAGCAAGGCAAGATCTAATCTAGTTGCCGAGTGTTTCTTTGCCAGAAAGTGGCTTCGCTTCAACTTGAAGCAAATCAAGAACAAGGACTACGTTATCCTTAGTTTTAAGCCAATTCGCTGGGCAATACAATCGCGTTTGCGGACCAATGTTCCAATACCGACCGAGGTTGTGACCATTCACCCAAACCGTCCCCTTCTGATAGTTCGAGACATCAATAAAGGTATCGGCAACCTTGTCGAGGTTAAACATTCCCCGATGGAAGGTGCCTGGCTTGGAAGTCCCTTTGGTTGATTCCAATTTCGAAACCCATTGGTCCTTCAACGGCAACGGATACATTTCCCAATTCGTCAGCACGGTTCCATTGAGCAAAACTTGGTTGGTGATTCCTTTGCGATCAATCATTTGATTCGAGAAGTTGATATGCCCCATTCCCTCAACCAAGATATCGAGAACGCTGTTCTCGCCTTTGTTTGCCGAAATTTCAATCGTTTGTCGTCCTTCACGTCGATCAAGGGTGCCCAGGAATTTACCATCGATGAAGACGGTCGCATAATCGTGGAGGTCTTGAACGTTCAGCCTGCCCGAATGATGTCCCACCAACTTGGTGCGGTACAAAATGAGCCCCTGGTTCTGATCAACAGCTTCAAACGTTAAAGGGTTGGTCACAAGTTTTGGCGCGGGTAATTGTTCCCAAATACTGGTCCACATATCCATCCGGATCGTGTCAATCGCGATAGTTGGAATTGCAGCCGGCACCGGTGGCAAGGTAGATCCAAGGTTTTTCGCCATGTAGTCTCGCATTGCGTTGTACTTGGGTGTGGCGTTTCCTTGTTCTCCAATTGGGGCATCGTAGTCGTAGCTCGTGATGTCGGGCTCATAGCCCTTACCACCGCTGTTTGCTCCCGCCGTAAAGCCAAAATTCGTACCGCCGTGAATCACATAGAAGTTGAACGACTTCTTATTTTTCATGAGAAAGTCCAACTCGCCTACAACGTTCGCGGTCGAATTGGTCGCCCACTTTTCGCCCCAGTGAGTGAGCCAGCCAGGATATGTTTCGCCACTCATGACGGGAACTCCTGGGTTCATTTTCCGGGCGATATCCCAGTCGGCTTCGCTTGAGCCAGAATCTAGACCGACTGCGCATCCAGGATAAGAGCCTACTTCAAGCATGTAGGAAGTTGGTCCGTCTGAAGTATAAAATGGTCCTTCGATTCCTAAGGAAATCCAAGTGTCATGAAGCCACTTGATGTAATTACGGTCGTTGCTATAGCTACCGTATTCGTTCTCAAGTTGAACAAGAAGTACCGGTCCACCATTCTTAACCATTGTTGGCTTAACCACTTTGGCGAGCTCTTTAAAGTAGTTCTTGACTGCCTTAATATAGGTGGGGTCCATTGAACGAATCTTGATATCTGGCTTTTTCAGCAAGTACGGCGGGATTCCACCTAAATCCCATTCTCCGCAACAATAAGGACCAGGTCGAAGAATGACCCACATCCCTTCTTCTTGACATGTGCGAATGAATTTTGCGAGATCAAGGTTCCCGGTCTTAAAGTCATACTTGCCAGGCGTTTGCTCATGGGCGTTCCAAAACACATAGAGAGCAATTGTATTGAGCCCAAGGGCTTTGGTCATCTGAATACGGTGACGCCAATATTGAGCTGGAATTCGCTCAGGGTGCATTTCCCCACTACGAACCTGGAAAGGCTTGCCATCGAGCAAGAAGTCATTGGTACCGAGGGTAAATGTATGTGACGCTTGCTTTGCGATTCCAATCGCAGCAAGGCACAAGATGCCAAACAAAACAAGAAATCGCCGTAGCATGGACCAAGGTTACCGTTTATCGCCATAAAGTTCAGTAGGGAGGGTTCCCAAGTCCCAAGCCAAAGTGCTAACCTCTGACTCATATGCACTTGATAAGTTTGGCGAGTTTCTTTTTGATGGCTTTTCCAAATTCCAACCCGCTTTCGAACGGATTAAGTGCTCAAAAACCCGCTATGAACATGGATTTTAATCCGTCCACTTTCCTTTGGTTTTCTACCCCTGCAACCAAATGGGATGAAGCTTTGCCCGTCGGAAACGGACGCCTTGGTGCCATGGTTTTTGGCACAGTTGAAGAAGAACGAATTCAGTTGAATGAAAATACCAACTGGTCGGGCGGCCCCTATTCGACGGTCGCAAAAGGTGGCTACAAAGTCTTGCCCGAGATTCAAAACTTAGTATTCAACGGCAAATATCTTGAGGCGCACAACCTGTTTGGTCGAAACCTAATGGGCTATCCGGTTGAACAGCAAAAGTATCAAAGCCTCGCCAATCTTCACCTATTTCAGGCTCACGGCGACAAAGCTACGGACTATTTGCGCTCACTTGACCTCGAAACCGGCATCACCAGCGTGAGCTACTCGGTTAACGGCGTGAAGTACGTCCGCGAAGTCTTTTCTTCGGCTCCAGACCAGGTCGTCGTTGTTCGATTAACCGCTAGCAAGCCTGGTTCACTAAGCTTAACGGCTAATCTTCGAGGGGTTCGAAATCAGGCTCACTCGAACTATGGAACCGACTACTTCCGGATGGACCCGGTCGGGTCAGACGGGTTAGCAGTTACCGGGAAATCGGCAGACTATCTTGGCGTCGCGGGAAAATTGAGATACGAAGGACGGGTCAAAGCATTCACAGATGGGGGCTCGATGAAAACCAGCGGCGTGGACCTGATCATCAAAAATGCTGACTCGGTAACGCTCGTTTTTGTTGCCGCAACCAATTTCGTCAACTACAAAAATGTGAGCGCAGACCAGCATCAGAGAGTTGAGAATTATCTCAATGGGCTGAAAGGCAAATCTTTTGAGTCCTTAAAGCAAGCCTCAGTGCAGGATTATCAATCCCTATTCGATCGGGCATCATTAAAACTGCCC
>JAYUOQ010000234.1:0-10887 GCA_043760685.1 Armatimonadota bacterium
ACAATGCCACAGCAAAACAGTGATCCTGTACAGGAAGTTCAACCAGATCGCGAGAATTTTCCATCCGATCCTCGTCCGAGAAATGACGAAGATCCACCACCTTTTGATCAATCGGCTCCAGATTCTAACATGGACGATACGCGTCCTCGCATTCGAGACAACGACCCTAATGCGCCGACCAATGAAGATCCGAAGCCTGAGCCAAAGCCCAAGAAGAAAAGTTCGGACGAGCCAATTGATCTCCGTGGTGATGAACCAAGTAAAGCTGACCCATCTAAAAAGGGCGATCCCGGTACCGACCCACTTCGAGGCGACGATATCCACTAAACTGAAATCACATGATAAGCGCATTACCAATTCTAATTGTCTTAGCATCTGCCCAAACGTCCAAGAAGCCTGAAGTAAAGCTAGTGGACATGGCTCCCGTAACCCAGGTTACAAAGTCATCGGTTTTCAAGTTTTCCAAAGAGTTTTCAATGGGTGGGGTTGTCCTTCGCGAAGGAGTCCTTCTCGTTCCTCAAGGAGATGCAACTCCAGATCGAGGAGGTCGACTTGTCTATTCGGTACCGAGAGGCTCAATGTCATTTCGGGGCCAGTTTGGAATTCCCGACACCGATACGGAAGGCACAGGCGAGGCAACCATTGCCATATCAATTGATGGTGAGCTACTTCAAGAAATCCGGGCGGTTTCCGGTCAAAAGCCGATCAAATTTGATGTCGGAGTTAAGGGTGCCAAATCAATAATGTTGGTCATAACCGGTACGGCTGGAATTGGTGATTCTTCGTTCTCAACAACTATCGCTCCAACGAAACCTGGTCCTCTCGTTAAGACTCCTGCAGTTCAAGACCCTCCGGCTAAAATTCCGACTGAAATGGGTCGCGTAAATCTAATTGCTCCCGAAAACGGCGAGACTTCAAAGGATGCAGTAACGTTTAAGTGGGATGCAGTTCCTGATGCTACGAACTACGGAGTCGAAATCGTCATGATTACGAACGCAGACCCAAAGAAGATTCCAACCCGATATCTTCGAGCCTTCAGCGCAAAGGGTGAGACATTTGAATGGAATTTTAGCGAAGATGTTCTGTCAGGAGAATACCAAGTAAGTGTGATCGCTTTTGGTAAGCGAGGGGTGCTGACTAAATTCAGCAATTCTCGCCGATTCAAAGTCGTACGGAAATAAGCTGAGATTCATGGCAATTAAAGGGTCAAACGGTACAAAATGATGTCTATGCGCAAGCAATTGCTCGGTAGCGTTTTTATTGCGCTTTTACTACTTGTTGGCTGTAAACAGCCAGTTACTTTTGGTGGCGAACCGCGAACGACCGTATACCGTTCCGTTATTAGCCTGAGCCCAAGTACAACTGAACTCATGGCATTGACTGGCATTCCTATTCGAGGCAGAACTAAGGCGTGTGACTTCCCAATTCAAGTGCGGGACGTTGAGGTTGTCGCTGACCTTAAGCCCAACTATGAACTCATTGCGTCGAAGAAGCCAGATCTAATTTTGTATGATCGAGACCTATATGGATCGACAGAAGTGGAGAAGCTCAAGCAAACTGGCGCGAAGGTTTTGCCCTTAGGAGCCCCTACCGTCGAAGGTCATATCAAGGAAATGTATGAACTCGGCAACTTGCTTTCTGGCGAAGCTACAATCAACGATTACGTAATCAGACTTCGAAAAAATATTCAGGCTTCACTCGGTGAGCCACCGCCTCGACCAATTACCGCAATTATGGTAATTCCTGACTTGAGCGGACATCATTTGGTGGCCGGAAGTAAGTCGTTCCAAGCAGACATGGTGAGAATCTGCGGGGCAACCCTTTTAGGACCGGACTCAAATAAGTTTGAAACGCTCAATCCAGAATGGGTTCTGAGTCAAAATCCCGATTGGATTATCGTAGCAGGCACATCCAAAGACTTTTTGGCAGACACTCGATTTAGTGGTTTGGCTGCCGTAAAGAATTCAAAGCTTTTTGGAATTGATCAAGACGTTTGTATTCGCCGGGGAATGCGGGTCGAAAAATTCATTTATGGGACCCATAAAATGATCATGCTCGGAGAAGGTAAAAAGTGATGACGCAAAAGGCAGAAATAGGAGTTTTTGGCGGATCCGGATTCTATAGTCTTTTGACCGACGTCGAAGAAGCCAAAATTGACACTCCCTATGGCCCACCAAGTGATTCAGTGTTCCTCGCAACTCTGGCTGGTCGCAAGGTAGCGTTTCTGCCAAGGCATGGACGAAACCACACCATTCCACCTCATAAGGTTAATTACCGAGCCAACGTTTGGGCGATGAGGTCACTCGGCTGTCAGGCTATCATCAGTCCATGTGCCGCGGGATCATTGCAGAAGCATGTTGAGCCAACCCACTTTGTTGTTTGTGACCAGTTTGTTGATCGCACTTCAGGTCGATTTGACACCTTTTACGATGGACCAATTGTCACTCACGTTTCGCCAGCAGACATGTATGACAAGGAACTTCGACGAATCGCGGTTGAGTGTATTCGGAAGAATGGGATCATTTGTCACGACGGAGGTACCGTGGTTGTCATTCAAGGACCACGATTTAGCACCAAGTCGGAATCGAAATGGTTTCATGACCAAGGCTGGGAGGTCATCAATATGACTCAGTATCCTGAAGCATATCTTTGCCACGAACTTGGAATGGCGGTCGTCAACATATCACTGATCACAGATTACGATAGTGGAGTTCATGCAGGAACTGAGGCGGTTAACGCAACCGATGTTCTTGAAGTCTTTAAGGCAAATTCAGAAAAAATCAAGCAGGTTGTTTTGGATATGGTTGCGATGATGCCGAGTGATCTCAGTAGCCTTGGACACCGAAACTCTTTGCAATTTACTCGTGGTGATGGACACGCAATGTCTAAAAATGACATTCGACTTTTTGAAGTCTTGTAGTAGGCTAGATAGATGCTTTCATCCTTGATTTTGTTGGGTGTTGTACTTGGACCAAGGAATCCTTCCACGATCCAAAATGCGCAATTCCCAAAGCCAAATTTGGATATCTCCCCAATCCTTCAGGACAGTTCAATATTCAAGTATTTGAGCACCGATGACAAAAAGTTGCAGTGGAAGCCATTGGTCGTCGGTCGAGATTGGTCCAATCTGGTTGTGCCCGACATCAGGCCAGGAGCACTAAAGCTAAAGGTTCTGTTGGCCGTTGCAGAACGAGATTTCTCAAATCCTGAATTTTCAAACACATTGGAGTCTAGAGATAGACTTCGACTCATTGAAGGGATCGCTAGGCTAAAAAGCCTTTTCGCCGTAGTTTCAGATGGGACCATTAACCTTGAGGTTATCCCGCGATTTATTGCCGAGCCGATTTACAACATTCAGGAATTCAAGCAATACATCAATAGTGAATTCAACAAAAGCAAGTTTGAATCTGATGATTCAACGGAGCGAGGACCCTTCGCATCGGTTGTTGCGATTTCCAGCTCACATGTCAGTAATCAGCCTGGACCAAACGATGATTATGCGGTCCATGGAATGTCCGATATTGGGGGTTCAAGTCAAGATATGTGGCTTGAGGAGTCACTTTTTTACTTGGTTCAATCTGGAATTTTCAGCCGGCTGAACACGCATTACAGTGGCTTTTCCACCGGATTCACCGGCCAGGATACAAAGAGCCTCCTCATGGATCGATTAGTGACCATGCGAGGTGAATTTCAGCAAGTCTTTGATCCAAATTTTCGAAATGATTCTGATGTGGTTTCTACATGGGCCCAACAAACCTTGCGTCAGCCGGGTAGAGCTTTTCGGGGACCAGAGATGGCAGCAATTGAAAGTCCAACCAGTTTGAAAGTGGTCGATGGTGTGCTGAACTACAGTGAACTAAGCATTCTTAGGGCGGGAGAATTTGCATTACCTCCGTCAGAAAAATGGAGTACACAAAAGGCTCTGAAATTTGAATTTCGATCTAAGAACCCGAACCCAATCAGCGTCAAGTTAAAGCTAAAAAATGGAACCGGATTAGAAGTTAACATTGGCGGCGAACCAGGAATGATTCCATATGCGTCGGATAGCAATTGGCAGTCAGTCACAGTGCCATTTCCCCAAGAAGGAGTAGAAGGTGCTACCATCGGTGCCTCCACTTTGGCAATCGGCAAAACAAGGATGAGATCGGAACTAGTGCAGTGTGACTTCCGAAATTTTGAATTGGTTTCTGAAACATCGAACGTTCCAAACTTGGTGAATCCGGCAGCTTCTTTGACCAACGATGAAACTTCAATTAAGTTAGCTCTAACCACTGGTAACAAGACAACGAAGCGAAAAGCCCTGGCCAATATTGAACTCATCAAAGGAATGAAGGGGCTAGAATCAACCCTTCTCGCAACCTGTTCAGACCTCGATGCGGGAGTTGCCCATGACGCAACAAGAGCCTACTTTGAGCTTGTCCTTTCGAATCAGCCAACACCAGACCAATTGGTAACACTAGGCAAATTTCTTGTGGCTCCGCCAAACGAAGCCGCACGGGAAGTAGCCCTTTTATACACCGTGACGAATCCGTCCTATGCGAGGTTTGATTCGGTTGTGGGCAACACTGTTCGTGATAGTTGGCGGGTTCGGCAAAGCGCCATGATCGCTCTTGGTGCATTACAACGAGCAAATGTCAAAGAAAAGGAGGGATGCCACCAAATGTTGCTTTCCTCGACTAGCCAAGAAATGGCATTGCTGAGATTAACTGCAATTGGTCTATTGGATCAAACCATCAAGGTTGATGCCCAGCGTCTAGAGTTCCTGATGGTAAATGATCCATGCGAGTCTGTTCGCCTCACTTGCCTTCAAATGCTGGCTGCAAAAAATTCAATACCAAAAGAAAAGCTACTAGGTTGTCTTGCCGACGATTCGCCAAGCCTTCGCGAGCGAATACCGTTCGCCTTGGGCAGCAGTCATCCTTACTTGCGAGAGTTCCTTCAGAAGATGATCGTTGATCAGGATCCCTATGTTCGGCTTTCAGCGATCCGAAACTTTGCTGTTCAAAAGGATGTTCAGGATGGAGAAATTCAAAGCATCTTTTCTGACAAGCACCCAGCTATCCAACAAGCAATCCTTGAGGGAGCCGTCAACGGCCGTTGGAAGATTCCGAGCGATATTCTTGCTCGCCTTAAAGAGAGCCCAATTAGATCAATTAGAGAATTGGCTGCGGGGATCAAATGAGACTAGTCCTAAGTTCTGACCATGCTGGAATAGACCTACGAAAGTGGTTGGTTGAAAAACTCATGGTTCAGGGGCACGTTTGCGACGAGGTGGGTGCGCCAGATACGAATTCATACGATTATCCCGATGCCTCGGACGAACTGGTAAAAGTACTTGAACAGGGCAAGGCAGACTACGGAATTCTGATCTGCGGGACAGGGATAGGAGTAAGTATTCGAGCGAATCGACATTTGAACATGCGGTGTGCCCTTTGCAATACCGAGTACATGGCGGCAATGGCACGAGAACATAACGATGCCAACATATTGGCATTAGGTTCACGGGTTATCGGAACTGAACAAGCACTAGCCATCGTTAATACATTTCTCTCCACAAATGCAAGCGAAGTTCCAAGGCACAAAGCCAGAGTGGTGAAGCTGGATGCGCCTATCTAGCGTATTGTAAATTACACATCAAAGAATTATGAAAAGCCTAACATCGGCCGGAATCATTGTTGGACTTTTGGTTAGCACCATCGCTGGTCTAAATGTTCGTGAAAAGCGAGACATGCCTGAAACCGCAAGTTCAGGGCTCATGGCATCAAAAGATGAACAATTTGATATTGCGGAAGCGGACTACTATGTTGGCATTTCTGGCCTTCTTAAGGATAAGTACGTTGATCCAATCACCGACGACAAAAAGCTCCTCAGCGGAGCCGTTCGGGGAATGATCGTAGGATTAGCTGATATCAACAGCCAATTCTTTAATCCAAATGAATTCACGGCCTACAAGAATGCACGAGCCGGTCAGTACCATGGCGTAGGCGTATGGCTTGATTTTAAGTCCATCAAAACCGACATTAAGCCGACACCAGGTGAGGCTGATTTATCGTTGCCAAGACTGGCAGTTGTTTCCGTTGCACTCGGTTCGGCGGCAGATAAGGCTGGTGTGAAAGTAGGAGACCTTGTTACCGAAGTCGATGATCATTGGGTGCTAAATTCGGAAGAAATTCTTAGGTTTAGGAAGGCGCAGCAAGACTTCTTTGCGAAAAAAATTGATTTCAAAACAATCAACGATATGCGTAAGGATATAAAAGCAAAGTTAGAAAAAAGCGTAACGCCTGTCCGCGCAAAAGAGCGAATGATCAGCGGAGAAAAGGGAACAATGCACATTAAGTTTGATCGAAATGGGACCGTTTTGGACACTCGATTGGCGAAAGGAGTTTATGACGTTCCGGGTCTTAAGGAAGTCAATGGCGCCTTTGTTTTGACATTTACTTCGGGAGCAGTTGACGCTCTTAAGAGTTATGTCTCCGGAAAGTCCCAAGTCACGATTGACCTCCGCAATAACGTGCTAGGGGACTTCGAAACAATGCGAAAATGCTTGACCGTTGTCGCTCCCGCCACCACCTATGGATATTTTAGCAACGAAAAGAAAGCCACACCGGTGATTTTTAAAACCGATTCAGGAACTGCGAAGCCACCGAAGATCAAATTGATTGTTGATCCATCGACGAGGGACGCTGCCGAAATATTTGCCCTTTCATTATCTTCAAAAGGATTCGCAACTCTCAGTGGTTCGGAAATGGGAAATAGCCGACGCCATCATGACATCTGCCAACTTCCAGACGGAAGTGGCTATACATTAACGACGGGCTTGTTCAAGACCGGTGCCCCAAAAAATGTCTCAACTGGAAAGGGAGGTGAGAAATGAAATTTGCAAAGGTCCTCGGAGTGATGTTGGCTTTTCCTGCCTGTTTTTCCTTCGGCTTCTATTGGCGAGACATTAAACACGGTCAATTCAAGCCATCAAACCGAGATCGACTGTTAGGAATCAAGACGAATACTGGGACTGAGTCTGAAGAAACAATCTTTAAGCAGACTTACAGCCGAATATTGGCTGACTACATTAAGCGTCCCGACAAAAAGGAGCTCAAGTACTCGGCAATGGAAGGTCTAGTGGCTTCCTTAGGCGATCCTCACACGAACTTCTTCGTACCGAAAGTCAACACCGAATTCCGAGACGAAACCCAAGGGAAATTCTATGGTATCGGTGCAAGACTATTGCCAGATCCGCTTGGTGTGAAAGTCGTATCTGTGTTCGGTGATGGTCCAGCTAAACGGGCTGGAATCAAAGGCGGAGACTTGATTGTTGCAGTTGACGGCAAAATCGTTGCCGGAATGCAATCAGACGATATCGTGATGCTGATTAAAGGCAAAGAAGGAACGATTGTCAAACTCAAGATTTCTCGACCAGGAGCCGTAGCTCCGCTCGAATTTTCGATACCACGAGAAAAGGTTATTCCACCGAACGTCGAAAGCAAATTTATCGCGAGTCAAAAAGTTGGTTACATCAAGATTCTCAACTTCGCTTTGGAAGTCCCGGAGCAATTTGAACATGAATTGCAAGCTGTGGAATCAAACGGTCTGAAAGGGTTAGTTATTGACTTAAGAGACAACCCTGGTGGAGCACTCGATGCCGCAGTTTCCATGCTCGGAAAGTGGGTTGAAGGAAAGAACATTGTTCGGCTGAAGTTTAGAGAAGGAGCGGATGAAACAAACGACACTCCAACTGGCCAACTCCACAACTTTAACTATCCAGTTGTCGTACTGGTGAACGAGGATTCGGCAAGTGCCGCGGAAATTATGGCGGGGGCCCTGAAAGACTACGGAAAAGCAAAGTTGGTTGGCGATCACACCTACGGCAAATTCTCAGTGCAAACAGTCTTCAGTCAGCGCGATGGAGCAGGAATCAAGATGACCATCGCTCACTACTTCCTACCAAAATCAGGTGCCTTGAGCCGAAAGGTTGATGAAGATGGCGCATACATCAGTGGTGGACTTCAACCGGATTACAAGATCGAACTTAACCCTGATATCGAGTTCGAAGCCGCAACCATGGACAAGGACGCTCAGTTCGCAAAGGCAGTTGAGATCATCAACGGCAAAGGCTAGACATTACTGGACTTCGGGTCGAAATAGGCCCGGAGTCCGTCTCCGATGAAGTTCAACGAGAAAATCGTAAGGCTAAGAATAAGACACGGCGCGATGATTTCGCTTGGATAGGAATTCAGCTGAACCCGTGCGTTGTTGATGAGACCGCCCCAGCTAGGAGTTGGCAACTGTACACCAATTCCCAAGAAGCTTAGAGTGCTTTCAGCCAGGATCGTACCAGCAAGCTCAATCATTGAAACGGCAAGAAGAATTCCAGACATTTGGGGCAAGAGATGTTTGATCACCAAATACCAAGTCGGCGCACCAGAAGCTTTCGCCGCAACAACGAACTCCCGCTCTTTGATGGTGGCAAGCTGCGTCTTTGTGAGACGAGCAATTGACGGCCAACCAGTAATGGACAATGCTACGACTACCGGAAGGATGCCCGGTCCCAGAATTCCAATAATCAGAATTGCGAGCAAGATGTCAGGGAATGCAAACATGCCATCAGTAAGCCTCATGACTGGCACCGCGATCCATTTAGGAGCGAACGCGCTTACGACACCAATAAAGACTCCAAAGGTCAGATTGATACCTTGAACTACAAAGCCAATGAAAAGGCTGATTCGCGCTCCATAAGCAATTCTTTGTAAGAACGAGCGCCCAATTTCGTCACTACCAAGGAGTGCATGTTGGCTACCGTACGCCAAGTGCGTGCCTCCAACGGGATCGAACACCGGATTGCTCTTTCCGTCAGTGGGTATTAGTGGCCCGAAGATGGCAAAGAGCAACAAGAAGACCATGAACAGAATGCCTGCCCATACCAGTGGATCCTTGAGTTTCTTCTTTCTCAAACCTGAGCCTCCCTGATTCGTGGGTCAAGGATTGGCAACGAAAGGTCGACGATTGTATTCACCACGACAAACATGAAGCCAGTCGCAAGAACACATGCCTGAATAACCGGAATGTCATTGCTAAGAATGGATTCGATAGTTTTGCTGCCAATGCCAGGAATGATAAAGAATCGTTCAACGACGAACGAACCGGTAAGAAGGAATCCGAACGTCGTTCCGATGGTCGTTATGACCGGAAGAATCGCATTCCGAAGGGCATATTTAGTGATCAAACGAAATGGGGGAACACCTTTGGCGATACCCGTTCGAATGAATTCTTGTCGAAGGGTCTCGACCATCGAAGCACGGGTCAATCGAGTGAGCATCGCCATTGGGCGAAGTGACAAGACGATGACCGGCAGCAGGAGGTAGTACCACTCTGGTGCTTTTAGTTCTGATTCCCATCCGACCGGCAATTTGTCTAACTTGACGGCGAAAATGTAAACAAGGACGGGAGCCAAAACAAAATTTGGCAGAGTTACCCCTAGGGTCGAAAGCGTGAGTATTGAACGATCAGTAAAACGATTCTCGCGGACTGCAGCAATCGTTCCTAAAGTGATGCCGACTATTGACGCCAAAGTGATGGATAAGAATGCGATTTTCGCAGTAATGGGCATCGACCGCTTTAAGATGTCAGAAACGGGCTCGTGGGTGCCTTGGTAGCTTTGTCCCCAATCTCCGTGAGCAAGTCCATTAAGGTACTTTCCGTAACGAACCGGAATCGGTTGATCAAGCCCCATCTGCTTATAGATTCTCTGATACGTTTCTTCGGTTGCTTTTTCACCGGCAATATATCGTGCGGGATCACCTTTTGCCATGGCAGATGCCACGAATGTGACAAATGATATGATCAGGAGGCTAACAACACCAAAGGATAGGCGTAAGACAAGGGCCTTGATCAACTGCACTGTGAGATTTTAGCCTATCAAGCGCCCCGATTAACTTTTGCTGAAGTGATACGATCACCTTTTTCTATGCTTTGCACAACTTGCATGCCGCTGGTGACCTTGCCAAAGACCGTGTATTTTCCGTCAAGGAACTTTGCCGGAGAAAGCAAAATATAGAATTGACTGTCTCCGAGAATTCCTTCCTCAGGAATTGAGGCCAATCCTACCGCGCCTAACTCATTTTGTAGACCACTTTCTTCCTTACCAATTCCACCACCCGAGCCTCCACGAAATTGTCCGTCTGCTACCGGATCTGAATTCCGAGTGCTTGGATCACCCACTTGTACTAAGAATGGCTTTGGCTTTTTCTCAGCGCGATGGAATCGTAAGCCATCATAAAAACCGCGATTGACCAGGCTCAAAATATGGGCACAAGTTTTTGGAGCGGCTTTTGAATTCAATGTAATGGTGAATTCGCCCTTGTTCTCAATTTTGAAAACGATCCTAGCATCCTGTGCCCATGCAATTGCATGAACCATGAATGCCAAACCAATACCAACGATTAACCGAAATGCTTTCATTCGCTTCTTACTCTATTCTGACGTATGAAAAGGGCATTCGATACCGTCAGTCTTCGAGGGCACGCCCATATCCATCAATTCCAACTTTGCCGCTGAGGATCATGATTCCGTCAACTAGGGACCAAAAGTATCCGAAACCACAAGTCGCAAACGTGATGATGAATTGGATGACTCCGAGGGCTGCATACCCAAGGTACATCCGCCCAGCTCCCGGAATGACGAGTTGGAGGACTCCAGATATGGTTCGGCTCTTATCGCTTCGCGGCAAATGGAGCGTCCGAGCGTAGCCTTGCGGCTGGATGGACACCAATCTTGATGGCGAAGAGGATTGGGAAAACTGAACAGGTGCTTGAACCTGATATTGAACTGGTTGAGGACGAACTGCAGGCGGAGGAACCATTCCTGGTACTGGCGGCGGACTCGCCATTGGTT
>JAYUOQ010000235.1:0-4057 GCA_043760685.1 Armatimonadota bacterium
GCTTCCTTGGCATCAACCATTGATTTTATATGGCCTGCCTTGCTCCTCGACATGAACAATGGATCAATTATCACCTTAGGGTCGGCAATCTTAGCTAAATCAAAGTATCGCGCAGCCCGAAGATAATTTAATTTATGGAAATACCATATCCCCATGGACATATAGACTTGAGCCAATTTCACGCTCGTCAAATCTTTCAGATTTAGCCGTTCTGCGCCTCTGGCCACGTAAACTGGGGATCGAAGTAGATCCTCCAAAACCACATCGGCTTTCTTCGTCTCACCATTCTGAACGAGCAAAAACCAATACCAATCTCGAACTGGTTCACATCCACCGACAGATCGGGATGCCGTGTCGGGGCCGCCCTCAAAGAAAGTGGTTAACTGCTTTTTTGCCGAAGTATAGTCCTGTCTTCTCAATGAGAGATTGGCACGAAACTTTTCAATCTCTTGACTCGAAACATAACACTCAAGTAGTTTCAGTGGAACTTCAGCCTGATCAAAATTGCCAGCCTTCACCAGTTGGTTGAACTGAATCGTCTGCCATCGAATGTCCGGATTGCAAGTTTGCGTCTCTCGCCTAACTTGAGCAAAGATCCCGGCAGAAAAGAAAACTACAAACAGGCAGTATCCGATTCGAAGATTAATTTGCCCTAACATATTGTCTCTCTCCTTTTTTCTCTGCCGCACATACATGAATAAGTGTAAAGGTCCACCCAAACTATACAATCGTCTTGAAAAATTTAACCGTCTCAGCTAGTCCATCTTCGAGCGACGTTGTCGGCTCCCAACCGAGCAGTTCTTTTGCCCGCGTCGTATCCGGACGGCGTTGCTTCGGATCGTCAACCGCAGCTTCAAGGTGAACTATTCCTGATGAAGAGCCAGTTGCCTTTAGAACCGCATGTGCAAATTCAAGCATCGTTCGCTCTTCTTGCGAACCAATGTTCACTGGCTCATGAACATCGCTCATCATCAATCGATAGACACAGTCGATCGCATCGGCGTAATAGCCAAAGGATCGAGTATTTGTTCCATCTCCGTAAACCGTCAAATCTTCCCCTCTCAGGGCTTGGGATACAAAATTTGGAACTACTCGACCATCATCAAGGCGCATTCGGGGACCGTACGTGTTAAAAAATCGAATGATGCGGGTATCGATGTTCCGGAATCGATGATAGGCCATCGTCATTGCCTCGCCAAAGCGCTTCGCTTCGTCGTACACCGACCGAGGGCCGATCGGATTAACATTCCCCCAATAGGATTCGGGTTGAGGTGAGAAAGCAGGGTCGCCGTAGACTTCACTGGTCGAAGCAAAAATAAACTTTGCGCCTTTGGTGGCACAGAGATTAAGACAGTTTTCAGTTCCATGGGATCCAACCCTCAGCACATCAAACGGAATGCGTTTAAAGTCATCAGGAGAGGCTGGGGAAGCGAAGTGAGCGACAAAGTCTACGTCTCCAGCAATTTGAAGGGCGATAGAACAATCCTGCTCCAACACCAACACATTTGGATTGTCGTGCATATGGGCCACGTTTTTGGGTGAGCCCGTCACATAATTATCGACAATTACGACTTGATGCCCTTCAGCCAAAATCCGATCTGCAAGGTGTGAACCCAGAAAACCTGCACCACCAGTTATTACAACACGCACTATTTCTATTGTGGTCGAAAAGCTCTCGCGGTAAAGTCTTTGAATGAAATTACCTGCAGGTGTTGTAATCAAGAGCTTAAAATCGTACGGCGATGTCCGCGGGCACCTCACAGAACTTTTTCGATCAGACGAATTGCCAGAGGGATTCCTGCCTGGAATGGGCTACATCAGCGTCACCCACCCAGGAATCTCAAGAGGGCCTCACGAACACGTACACCAAACTGACTTGTTTGCCTTCGTAGATGGCGAATATGAACTTCGCTTATGGGAGAATCGGGACGGATTTGAACCATGGGAAATCAAATTAACGGTCGGAGTTAACAATCCATCGGCGGTCATCGTTCCACAGGGGGTGGTCCATGGTTATAAGAATGTCGGCGGCCAAGATGCCTACGTTTTAAATTTCCCTGACAAGCTATATGGCGGTCAAAACCGTAGCGAACCGGTTGACGAAATTCGTCATGAAGAAATTAACTCACCTTTTTCAATGGATTAAGGCTTGCGATTGCTGAGCATCTAGCCCATTTCAGCCGTTAATAATATATTGGGTCTTAAATTATTTTATGAAAGTTGCAGTTGTTGGTACGGGCTACGTAGGTTTAGTTACAGGTTTGGTCCTTGCAGATCTCGGAAACGAAGTTATTTGCGTTGATAAGGACCAGAACAAACTTGATATGATTTTGAGCGGTAAGCCGCCAATTTACGAACCCGGTCTCGAAGAAATTCTAAAGCGGACCCTAAAGAGCGGTCACTTCAAAGCGACAAACTCGATCAAAGATGCCGTTCAAGCAAGCGAAGTTGTCTTCATTGCCGTTGGCACGCCTCCCGGAGAAGATGGTCATCCAGATATGACAGCTGTCAATGCGGTCGCTCGAGAGATTGGCAAGAGCATTACCAAGCATACAGTTGTTGTCAACAAGTCAACCGTGCCGGTTGGTTCTGGCGATATGGTTGAACTTATCATTCGCGAACAGGGTGTGGCTCCAGAGCTTTATGATGTTGTCAGCAATCCGGAATTCCTTCGAGAAGGTTCTGCAATTCAAGACACACTCAGACCGGATCGAATTGTTATTGGTGCCAAACGAAGAGAAGCCGCGCTCAAATTGATGGATCTCTACGCTCCGTTGCAATCTCAAATCATCGTCACAGATCTCAATTCAGCTGAACTGATCAAGTACGGGGCAAACAGCTTCCTTGCGATGAAGATTTCGTTCATCAACGCGCTGAGCCGGGTTTGTGAAATGTGCGATGCAAACATTGTTGATGTTGCTCAAGGCATTGGTGCTGACTCGCGAATTGGTAGTCAGTTCCTTAATGCAGGTCTCGGTTGGGGTGGATCATGCTTCCCTAAAGACGTCCAAGGAATGGTCAAGACCGCCGAAGGACTTGGTTACGAATTTGAACTTCTCAAGCAAGTTATTCAGATCAATGACGACCAGACCATCAACTTTGTCAACCGAATTGACACTCACCTGGGTGGGCTAGATGGCAAGACAGTCGGGTTGCTTGGTCTCGCGTTCAAACCTAATACCGATGACATTCGAGACGCTAAGTCCGTAATCATCATTGAAGAAATTCATAAACGTGGAGGCACCGTACGTGCTTACGATCCGGTTGCGTCGGAAAACATGGCAGAGATTTTTGCCGATATCACCTATTGCGACAATGCCTATGACGTGAGCGATGGTGCCCATGTGGTTGTCATGGTTACCGAATGGAATGAATTCAAAAACCTGGATTTCGAGCGATTAGGTGCCCATGCGAAAGGTAAGGTTCTTTTTGACGGTCGAAGAGTCTACAATCGACGCCAAGTAGAAGGCTCGGGTTGGGAATATCATACGATCGGAAGTCGATGATTCGGAATGTAATAACGGTTTGTGATGGTGCTGGACTCACTGGCGGCACCGAAAAAGTAGCGATAACATCGGCTATTGAACTTGCGACCCGCGGATATCGAAGCATTTACTTTGCCGGTGAAGGCGACCTGTTTCCTGGATTTGCCGCAACCAATGTTGAGGCTTCAACCCTTGGCCTTTCCGATGCCTATCACACTGAAAGTAAACGAGAACTTCTGTCCCGGTTCTTTTGGAATAAGTCCGCGGGAACAAAATTTACCGAGCTTATCGATAAAAGTAAGGTTGATCCAAATGAGACTATCATCCACTTTCACGGCTTTCGACGGGTCTTGTCGGGCGCAGTTGTGGATGCAGCTGTGCAGTCAAAAATCAAGCTAGTTTTCACCCTCCACGATTTCGGACTGGCTTGTCCAAATACGAGTTTCTTTAACTTTCCAAACCAACAAATTTGCAGCCTCAAGCCGCTTTCAGTTGCTTGCCATCTTAGTCAATGCACTCACGGCGGCTTACCCATGAAAATAATGCAGATGGGGAGGGCTTGGAAACTCAAA
>JAYUOQ010000236.1:0-4051 GCA_043760685.1 Armatimonadota bacterium
GTAGTTTTGCGTCATTAAAGCCAATCGCATTCTGTTGTATTTCTCCTCAGGGCGTTGGCCAAGGTCGTTCGGAAAAATCATGGAGTGAATTCACTCGACATGTTGCTTGTTTGGCTTTCCCGCACCAGGCCAGTTAAAGAGACCAGAAATACCCCCGAAGTTGTGGTTTGCACCTTCAATCCACAATAGAAACTTATCACCCGGCGGAGAGAATTTGTATGGGTCTTGGCGTGCAGAAGGATCAGTCTGCGTTCGCTCATCGTCTAGAGGAGACCTATCCTCAGTCCCGCTGATCACAAGCAAAGGTCTAGTGAATTCACTCCATGATTTTTCCGAACGACCTTGGCCAACGCCCTGAGGAGAAATACAACAGAATGCGATTGGCTTTAATGACGCAAAACTACGGTTGGCCAGCGTGGTCCCACCGAGAGTCTGGGTGGTATGGGCACCAAATGAATGTCCCGCCTGCAGAATTGTCTTGGAATCGATGCGACCTGTGAGCTCGGGAACCCACTTATCAATTGTTTGGCACACCGAATAGAGAAACTCACAGTCGTTGAGTCTTGATCGCCAACTCTTAAACGAGTTGGCGTCGGTTTTGAACGCACTCAGCTTTTCAGCGCCCTGAAGATTCTGCGCTGAATCCTCGTGTCTTGGCTGAAAAATGACATATCCATTTTTGGACCAATACTCGGTCAACGGGTCCATCGAAGTTTCGGAACCCCTAAATCCATGTGAAAAGACAATGACCGGAAGATTCTTCCCTTTTTTTGGATATGTGACCCGCACTGGAATGCTTCTGCCCTGATTGGGGTCCGTCCATACGTAGGATTTGACAAGAAAAGTTGGAATCTGAAGGAGGATAAGCGCGATGGTCACATTGAGCTAAACGTCAGTGGACCAAGATATGTTCGATGACTCTGATAGGAAACAATTTGAGACGCAGATATCTTGTTTTCTAAATCAACTCCAACGCCACTTCGCTACAAAAGTGCCGTCCCTCGGACGTCAGCTTCAATCGCTCATCGTCCGCCGAAACCCAACCTCGATCCACTAACGCCGGAATCTTGCTACCATCCGCAATCCCAACCGGAATCCCCTCATTCAAACGAAGACCCAGCATTATCCGCTCTATATTCCGAATCGAAGCCGACAGAACCTCTGATTCAAACGGAATTGCAGTTCCCGCCTCCACCGCCTTGCAATACCCATCTGGGTGCTTCAGGTTCGTAAATCGAGTTGAAACTCCATCAATCGTCACACAACCAACGGCTCCCGGGCCGTAGCCTGCGTAGTCTTCACCGTACCAGTAACAGAGGTTATGCTTACATTCCAAACCAGGCTTAGCAAAGTTCGAAATTTCATATTGAAAGAGACCAATCTCGGCGGTTCGCTCCAAGCATTCGTCATACATTTCCCGCTGAATATCGTCCTCGGGTAGATCAAGCTCACCCCGTAGATTCTTCTTGTAAAAGGCCGTGTTTGGTTCAATGGTCAAACAGTACAAGCTCAAGTGCTCGGGCTGAAGTGACAGAGCCTTTTCAAGATTTTTCGTCCACGCAACTCGGCTTTGCGAAGGCAGAGCAAACATCAAATCAAGGTTGAGGGAAGTGAATCCCGCTTCTCGAGCCGCACCAACTGCACGCTCAATCTCGCTGGCTTTATGGATTCGGTCGAGACGGATAAGGTCTTCGTCCAGAAAACTCTGGGCACCCAAAGAAATCCGGTTGAAGCCCGCTCTAAACATATCGCCAAATTTTTGGGCATCGACGGTTCCAGGATTTGCCTCGCTAGTAATCTCACATCCATTTATGGGCGGGTGAACTTCAATAACCGCATTGAGAATCCTAATGAGCTGCGAAGATGACAAATATGTTGGAGTCCCGCCGCCAAAAAAGATCGTCTTCGCGGGAGTTCCCCGCAATGGCGAACGCAGAATCTCCGTAACAATCGCAGTTACCGTCCTCTCAACGATGTCCCCAGTCATGGCGTAACTATTGAAGTCGCAATAGCCACACTTGCTCGGACAAAACGGCGTATGGACGTAAACTGCGAGGGACATTCTATTTAGTCTACAGTGAAAGGGCAAGGAAGTGGCGGAAGGGGGAAAAGCGAGGGGAGTGGATTTATTCGCTTCTTGGTTTGCTCAGCTATTGACCAATAAGAACTTCATTCCCTCAGTTCGCAAGCTCAACAACGCACTTTTTTTGTGGTCATCAAACTTCCGTACTCAAAAAGACTTGATGGCTTTGCATCCGCGCGCTTTGAAGTGATGAAAACCCGACCACGAAGTGGTCGCATAAAGTAGCCAGGGTGTCAATTCTAAGCGACGATTGTCGCAGAATTGACCCCTGGAAAGTTCGAAACTATGAAAAGTCCAAGATCGCTTATCTTGCTTTGATCCTAGATAGAATTAGCGAGCGATCCCAGTTGTTACAACCGTCTCTTCAAGATGGCGTTATCGAACACGAGCCGGACGAAAGACGTCTATCTATGCTAGCAACCGACGACTACTTCACCTTCCAAGGCTCTGGCTGAAATAGCCAACTTTGCATAAACTTGCCAACCTTACCAAGCGAAGCCGAAATGCACTGATTGGTCTGAGCCTGCGAACCGGATGAGTCCGATTGAGCGAAGCGAATAAAAGGCTTGAAGCCTTAGGCCCCCGGCTCCAACCTACTTATTCTTCCAAGGCTCTGGCTGAAATAGCCAACTTTGCATAAACTTACCAACCTTGCCCAAAGAAGCCGCACTGCACTTATCCGGAGTATCCCTGAGCGTGTGCCATGGTTCGTAAGAAAAGTCGATGAAGTCCACCGTCGGGATTCCGAATTCATTCATCACAAGATGATCATCTAGAATCTCGGGACCATATTTCAACGGAAAGGTCTTGTCCATGCCAATTGACTTAGCATGTTTGTACAAAGCGCGAGTGAGTTTTTCTGCCTTTCGCATACTGTTTGGCTCGACTGGAATCTCTAAATCGGCATCACCAATCATATCAAGAAGAATTCCGTAATCAGGCTTTTTCGCCGGCTGATGCTTAGCAAAGTAAGTCGCTCCTAGAAACATTTCGTCGAGTCCAGGACCAAGGTCTTCGCCGTCGACAAAGAGGTAACAAATACCCAGAGACTTTGGCACGCTCTTGGTGTGGCGCATCAGTTCAAGCAATACGGCAGTGCCAGAAGCTCCATCGTTGGCACCCAGAATAGGTTTCTTCTGGTCTTCCTCTTTTGGTTCCTCATTAGCGGTCGGGCGAGTGTCCCAGTGGGTTAAAAGCACAACACGAGTCGTCGCGTTCTCCCAATTTTGATACCCAATAATGTTGAACATGTTTCGCCGTGAATTGTCCGCGCTCCAAATATGGGAGAATGGCTGAAGCTCGGCGGTCTCGCATTGCTTCTTAACCTCATCATAAATCATATCACGACACTTTAAGTGTCCGGGGGTGTTGGGTACGCGAGGTCCCAAATCGCACTGCTTGGTTAACCAGGTCCACGCGACATTTTGGTCAAAGTTGTATTGAAGGACCTTTGGCTCTTGTTGAGCAAAAAGTAAAGCTAAAGCGATTGTCGTGAAAGCCATCGTACTGTAGAAGTTTGGACGCTTTTACCAGTCAGAAGTTTCTCTATTGCTGGGGAAATCACTTTTTCAGGCTTTTGGAAATTCCAAACTGCAAAATAGCTAAGTCCACCGCGAGCAAGGCTTGCGGGCATCGACACTTTGTAAATCTTAGTTGGATCAATCGTCAGCCCTGCGATGGTGGCACCTACGACTTTCGTTTTGATTGCCTTTCCAGATTGAAAGGTGACTTCGGCACCACTGAAGTAAAGCATGTCCGGACAGGGCTCTGGAAAGAAGGCAAGGCTCCGATCAAAGGAATCCATGAGCTGCTTTCCAGTCAGCGAGACTAACCAAAGCTCATCGGTTGGAAATTGAAAAGTATCGGCAAGATTTTTTGTATCTTTGGTTGGGCTCAGAAAACCCGAAGCCACCAAGGAAACATCGGCACCTGACGCTGATCGGAAGATATCCGCGATTGATTGCCCAA
>JAYUOQ010000237.1:0-4048 GCA_043760685.1 Armatimonadota bacterium
GGAGCTATTCTCGATGTATTGGGACCACGAACATCACTACTCACATGACGCAAAAAACATCGTTCGCGTGGTGATGTACGAAGGAGACCGAAGAGTTCCTATTCAACTACAAATCGACGACATTCGAAAAAAGAATCCTGGCTTATTCAATGTCCTCAGACAATTCACTTTACTCGTTCAACCAACGCTTTAACTGAACCGAGCAGCACGCAATCACTAACCGCCTTTGCCAGGCTTCTTTGGGTCACTAGGCAAGGCAACTAGCATCTCGGGCATTAACACATTTTGTGGTTGAAATGGCAATGGCGACAAGATGAGGCAATCCAAAGCTACGTCTGTTGAAGTCGTGCCAGTTAACTCCACGGTAATATCTGTCCGGATATTCGGAAGCCGTGTCGCACCACATTGATACCACGCAAATCCGCTACCATAGGGACTCATCGGCGGTCCCACAAGAGTCAAAAGTTGCCCCGCCACTTTCACTCGGATGTTCGCCTTGTCTGCTGGATTCGGTATTCGTGCCGCAATCCACAAATCCATCGTGGCGGTCGAGCGTTGAGGAACACTCAGTTTTGCGCTAATGAGCCCTGTAGCAGCCCCTAGCGGAGTCTTTACACTCAAACAAGACCCATTGCTACACCCTGCATCATTTTGAACCTCGCTGAAAAGGTGTGTATTTGTAGATTCAAATTCTGCCCAAACAGAGCCAGAAAGCGTGGCTGAAAGGGCTCTCATAACCTTCTTCGCCATCGTGAATCCTCGGCTCGGAGACTCAATCATCAGTGCCTTAAATGTTCTAAAATCGACTAATTCTGTCGTCGTATCAATTCTTTTGCTTGCCGCTAAAGTAAACAGCTGGCCAATTTCTCGTTCAAGTCGCAACACCTCTGGCACAGGCACCGGAAAACCAGTGGCTCCGGTAATTGAAATAGGCGAATGGTCGAGTTCAATTTTCAATCCAGTTTTGGTAACTGTTACGATCGGCGGCAATGATCCCAAGCCCTTAACCGTAGCCGTTCCCGGACTAGGCAAAAGAAAGTCCATGGTCGTTCTTGGCCCATTGGCCCAAATAACGTACGTTGGATTCTTTCCATCCGAAATCTGATATCCGCTGATATCAGGTCCCAAATCAAGCCGATTACCATCAGCCGGAGAAGGGAGCCAAAGAAGGTTGCCCTGAAGCTTCTGAACAAAAGCCGGGTTTGTCGCATTAACCGGGAAATACAACGCCGTTGGTCGTGTCTCGGGTTTGCCAAGACTCATTTTTGCAATCTTTGGCAAGTCCTCAGATTTGCCCGCCTTCACAAACAGCCCCCTTATTCCGAAAGTATTCAAATCATCGATGACTGCCGGTTGGTCAAGGTCCGCAGAATAGGGAACATCCACCGCAAAAACCGGTCCAGGAGACCTACTACGAAGATTGGAACTCATGGCACCAGACAATGAATTCAAGAGACCCGAAGGCGTGAACTTGTTTAGGTGAACAGAAAGCCCAGTGAGCTCATTCTCAGGATTTTCAAAGAACCAACTCCATCCAGTCCAGTCCTGAAAAATGGGAACCGACGAAGCCTTGCGAATCGATCGAATGATACGGTGAACTCGCCGGACTCTTGTCTTACTAATCGTTTCGGCGACATCACTCCAAAATGTGGATCGCTTGGTGTTATCAACCGGAAGAATCAAGTTTCGCTTTGAACTAAATATCCCCTTTACTCCCCGATTTCCATTCCAAAGAGGAATCAACTGTGAAGCTTCTTCAAAGTTCTCAATATCCGATGCCTGAAGGCTCCAAGCCTGGGACATCGAAGTGATGTTTTGATACTTATCAGCGAGGAATTCCGCAAACTCAGCCTTAAAAATCGGACTACTTGGCATGAATCCGTTATCTTGGTTCACCAAAGTCGGCGTACTACCTAGAGGATTAATAATCCCTCGCAGACCAGGCTGATTTCCCATAATCCG
This sequence comes from Armatimonadota bacterium, assembly GCA_043760685.1. Lineage (GTDB taxonomy): Bacteria > Armatimonadota > Fimbriimonadia > Fimbriimonadales > Fimbriimonadaceae > Fimbriimonas. The sequence continues at coordinate 1,963 of JAYUOQ010000237.1, forward strand.
AATTTGCCGAAGGATTTGATCTCGTCGCTCATCCAGTCGCTCCCAAAGGTCTTCCATTTCAAGGGATTCACCCTTGGGATAAATCAAAACGACCTGAGGCGTATCAGAAACCGCTTTAACATCCGTTGTCAGAACTCCGTTGACAACATCGACATTTTTGAATGAAACAACCGAACCGTCCCGAGCCAAAGCGACAATTACCAAAGCTGAAGAAGCACCAGGCAAGTTCGCGGTTATCTTCTGCGGATTCTGAATGTTGTTGATACGGTAATACTGAGGCTGAACAATAATGCCTTTCGCATTTGGCAGGGTCGAGTTCACCGTAAAGAAGAAGTTCGAATCTCCCATTTTGGTGGCAATTTCCTTCCAAGAACCGGAAGCAGGAATCTCTAAGTTGAAATTTTTTATGCCGGCTGTAATAGCCTCTGGAAATTGCTTCGAATTAGCTTCGACCTGCAACCCAACCGGAACATAATCGTTCCCTCCCCAGTTCAACTGGAGTTGATTGCCGACCGTCCAATTGGACGCGATCGTTAAAAATGCTATCAGACTGTTTGCAACCACAATGCGACTTTACCTACCTACTAGGTACCCTTATAACTGTGAGAATTGCTGAACCTTCGCTCGAAAACCTATGTATCAATACTATTCGAGGCCTTTCGATTGACGCGGTTCAGAAAGCAAATAGCGGACATCCTGGTTTACCGATGGGTGCAGCGCCAATGGCTTTCGCCTTATGGACCAGACACCTTCGATTCAATCCCACCAATCCCCATTGGTTCGACCGCGACCGCTTCATTCTGAGCGCAGGGCACGGATCGATGCTTTTGTACTCTCTCCTACACCTTACAGGATACGACGTTTCTCTCGAAGATTTGAAACAATTTCGTCAAGCGCATAGCAAAACACCCGGTCACCCCGAGAACACGATGACCCCTGGAGTCGAAATGGCGACCGGTCCACTCGGCCAAGGTTTTGCCCACGGAGTCGGATTTGCCATCGCAGAAGCCCATCTTGCCGCAAAATACAATCGCCCCGGTCACGAGATCATCAACCACCACACCTACGCCCTAGTCTCCGATGGCGACCTGATGGAAGGCCTCTCAAGTGAAGCTGGCTCATTGGCGGGTCACCTCCAACTCGGCAAGATGATCTACCTCTACGACGATAACGGTATCTCCATCGATGGCTCAACCTCCCTCGCCTTCACCGAAGACGTGTACGAGCGCTTTACCGCCTTCGGTTGGCATGTCGTGAAGGTTGACGGTATGAATGTCCAACAAGTCTCCGATGCAATTGATGCCGCCAAAGCCGTAACCGACAAGCCAAGCCTCATCATGTGCAAGACCACAATCGGATTCGGATCACCCAACAAAGCTGGTTCGGCAAAATCTCACGGTTCGCCACTTGGTCCAGACGAAGTCACCCTGACGAAGCAAAACTTGGGCATTCCACTCGAACCTACGTTCTTTGTGCCAGAGGGAGCCGCGACTTTCATGTGCAACCAAGAAGCAGGGAAGTCTCTGACTGCCGATTGGGAAAGCCGATGGAGTGCCTACGCAGCTGCCTACCCAGCCGAAGCCGCCGAGCTAGGACACCTCATGGAAGGAAAACTGCCTGCCGGGTGGACAAGCTCCTTACCATCGTTCACCGAGGCATTTGCAACCCGCAAAAATGGCTTTGATGTTCTTAATGCCGTCGCAAAAGTCCTCCCCGGTCTTATGGGTGGTAGCGCCGACCTAGCTGAGTCGAACCTGACCACCATTCACGGTGAACCATCATTTCAGCCTGGCGCATTTGCAAACCGAAATATGTGTTACGGAGTGCGAGAGCATGCCATGGCAGCTGCCGTTAATGGCATCACGCTTCACGGTGGGCTCAAAGCCATCGCCGCCTCGTTCTTACAGTTCACAGACTATTGCCGACCATCCATTCGTTTGGCGGCCCTCATGGAATGTCCGTCAATCTTCATCTTCACTCACGATTCAATTGGTCTGGGTGAAGATGGACCAACGCACCAGCCAATCGAGCACCTCGCTGCCCTAAGAGCGATGCCAAATCTTAACACCATCCGACCATGCGATGG
>JAYUOQ010000238.1:0-1632 GCA_043760685.1 Armatimonadota bacterium
CCGACTTCGCGCTGCGATCCGATCTGCTAACTCTTGGGCGCGTTTGGCTTTTCGTTCGAGTGTACGGCGGATTGCGACTGCATCAGTGACAATGACCTCTCGAGTGACGGTGTTTCGATTGTCAGTTCCAGTGAAATTGAATCGATAGACTCCCGGACGGTGCATTTTGATATTGAACTGAAACAATCCATCGTTTCCGTAACGAATTCTTTCGCTGTGGATGGAGCCATCTGGTTCGGTCCATTTCACGACTACTGCTTGGTCCGCTAGCACCTCTCCAGCAAAGACGCCACCCCTAAATTTTGCTTCACCGTTAATCGGGAGATTGGACGGCGCCTCTTCAATTCCAACTAGAATTCCCTGACTTCTCTCTTGAACCTTTCTTGTTGTTGGGGTGGCAACAAGGAGAGGAAAAAAGAGGATTCCGGTCAGCAAAAGCTTCATGGGGCAATTTTACTACCGCAAATACCCCCAGCGGGATAGAATAGTTTAAATGTTGACTTGTGTTGCCCTTACGATGATTCTCTTGCAGTCTGATCAGCCGTATCACGTCTCGGGCGAAAGGATCAACCGAAATAATCCAAGACCAATTAGGATGGCAATGACACCCGATCCAAAATCGGTTTTGATCATCGCCAAAGATAACGAACTGCGATGGGTTAACCCGTACATCAAATCTTCTCCCCCAACCAAGACTGCAAAGTTGACCGAGTATCCAACCTTTGACTTCAGCGGCAAAGAGGCGGCTAAGGTTGAAAATGCTCGCGCCTTGACCGAAGCATTGTTCGGTTCCAGCGATCCTCATCCTCTTCAAGGAATCGTTTCGATGTTCGTTAAAGGCGACAAACAATTTTGTTTGACAAACCGGCTCAATCAGTTCTTCTTCTATTCCACCGAGACCGGCGAACTCGTTAAGAAAGTCTTCCTCAAAATTCCGTTCAAGGACTACCACCCATTTATTACTGAATTTAGCCCAGATATGAAAATGGTGATGGTCGGGAACACGGATAAGGAAGTCGAGTGGATTTTCTCATTGGAAACCGGACAGAAGGTATCCGAAGTGCCGTGCTCATTCATGGATACGGTCGGGTTCATGCCGGACAGTAAGCGAGTTGCTCGCGTGTCAAAAAACAAGTTGTCATTCTACGACATCGCCACGAAAAAGCCAATTGGTGAATCAATCACCCTGCCTGGAAAATCGGCCGGTTCAATGGTCATCAATCCAGACGGAAAATCCATCGCTTTTTCAACCTATGGGGTAACCGGTGACCGAGCGGGTAACTACATCCTCGACCTTTCCACTAAGCAGACCACAAAAATTGAGCCAAAACTGGATAAATTCCCGGTCTCTTGGGTCAGCCAGGATGGCACATTGTTGATGCTCCATGAACCTAAGTGGATTCACTTTGTTGACGCCCATTCCGGTAAACACCTCTTTACATATGCAACTAGCTTTCCGGATGTTTGGGACCGGATTTGGGAAGGTTGTGTTCAACTTTCTGCGGATAATTCCAGGCTTTTGGTGATGCCAGATCCCGCTCTTGCCGAAACAAATTACGCGATTTTTGTGGATTTAAAACAACCAAAAGGAAAGCCAGTGACTAAGGTTGGACCTTAAGATTTCATAATCAA
>JAYUOQ010000239.1:0-4035 GCA_043760685.1 Armatimonadota bacterium
GTCGATAGCAGACCAAATCCAAACGTCGCCGATGCCGTATTCGCCTTGTCGATGCTCAGGAACGTTCTTTTCCTTGCAGTGAACGAACGACCAAACTTCGTCAGCCTGAACTAAGTTGACCTTGAGATTGACAAGGGTGTTGAACTGGTATTCGGAGCAGACTTTGCCAAGGTCGCCTAGGAGCTTGAGGATTGTGACTTTAGAAACGCCTGTGAGTCTCTGTGTCGCATTTATGCTCATACCTTCCGTCAAGAGTTTGACGATCTGGGTTCGAACTTTACTATCAAGGCGATTCATGTTTACAGTATGCTTGAGCACAACTTGCTTTGTCAAGCATTCGAGTACGAAAACTGTAAAGTTTGCAAAAAATCGTGCTATAATATAGTATAGGAATTGGTGCCGTCGCTCGGACTCGAACCGAGAATCGACCCTACGTACCAGGCAGGTTGCATGGTCCTTCATGCTACGACGGCACTAATATCTTATGTGCCTGGCGATTGCTTCAACAATCAACCAGGCGAGTGACGAAGGGCGGAGCCAATGGTGCTCTGTTAAGTCCCCCCAATTCAAGGACTCCGCCCAGAATCATCTTCTGATGATTCATTCTACTCGGTTTGTTTCGGAAACAATCCAACCATTTAACATTTTGTGCCGTCGTCGTGCGCTCTATTGTATTTTTTTGTGCCGTTCATGGCTATAATAGGTTCAATGGAAGAGATTCAAGAAAACATAACGAGCGATACCGAAACGGTTAACTTGATGGATGGGGACAAAGTAGTCTCGACAATTACAATCCCTCGTGATCGTTCAACTGTAAAATTTCCGTACCTGGACCTAGACGCCGCTTCAGAATTGCCATTGGCTATACACAGCGGATACGGTCTGAAATGCACCGTTGATCAGTTGGCGGGTGCCACGAAGCATGAAAGCGTACGGAGCGGTCAATTTATGCGGAAGATCGCTGCGGCACAAACTTTTGGTTTAATTGAGCGTGATGGTGATGAAGTTAGGCTGACTCAGTTGGGTCGCAACTTAGTCAATGACAGCTTCAAAGCCCAGGCAAAGGCTCAAGCGTTCCTTGAGGTCGAACTGTACAAGAAAGTCTTCGATCAATTCAAGGGTGGAGTTTTGCCCGCTGACAAAGGACTTGAGAACAGTATGAAAGACCTGGGCGTTGCCCCAAAGCAAGTGGAGGTTGCTCGTCAAGTTTTTCAGAAGAGCGCAACACAGGCAGGTTTTTTTGGACATGGGAAAGACCGGCTTATTGCCCCTGCCGCGCTAACAAATGGCGTACAATCAGGTGGCAAGGGCGAAATTCAGACGGATATTATCCCCGATGATGTTGAGTCTCGGATCGCAAAACTAGAAATGCAACTTAAACAAAAGGATCAAGAACTAGCTGAGGCACAAAGGGGCACAACGCCAAACTTGCCAACATTGCCGCCGTCGATCACTGGATTGTTGTTCGCGTTGCCTACGAATGCGGCTCAATCATGGGTTGCTAAGGATGTTGACAATTGGGTAGCAACACTCAAAACTTTGATTGAATTTGAATTTCGAGAACGAATTAAGCCTGGTTAGGCTTGTTTGCCCAACGTTTAGCGGCGGCTTTTTTGGCGATCTCAGATCTCTGCTCTGGGGTTAGGGACGCGGCACGAGCATTGCCACCTTTAAGTCCACCGATCCGACCAGCTTTGGCTTTGACGTTCTCGGTTTCTTTGGACACCTGCCCGGTGATCCGCTGAACGATGTTAAACGCCGCCTGGTTGGTGTCCTCTGGTCCTTGTCTGTTTGATTTTGTCGCCACTGAGAATAAGCTTACACCATTTCTGCTCAAGCATGAGCAACTATTTTTGAACCTAAATGACCGGGTTCAAACTGTACCAGTGCCGGAATTATACCAGTGAACATTATAGTAGACCTGTTTTCTCACATTTGAGATAGCCGTTGTCGGATCCGACTTTGAATCTCCACCGTCCTCTCCGGTCACAGTAACGACTGCCTTCCGGTTCTGTTCCTTTGTAAACCCTTTCCCCGTTGCGGAAGAATTGATGTTAGATGTGGCTGAAGCAGTCGCCTGAGCCCATTCCGTATAATAGACAGTTAAAATATCCGTGTCACCTGGCGCTTGATTCACGGAGGAAAGGTAAACCCTGAATGTGGCTTTACCTGTGTTCGTCAACGAAGGCGTTTTATTGACGCCACTACTAGAAACGCTTGAAGTTACCGTCAATTTGACGACATTTCCACTATATACGACAGTAAACCCTGATGGCAACGATGCTTCTGTAGTGTAAGTGGATCCGTTTGCAATTACGGAATCGAAATTAACGCCGTAAATAGCAATGTCATTTGTCAAAAGCAATAAAGGTAGCAGTAATATTTCATTACTATAACACAGATTTGAAATTTAGAACAAATTAAATATGCTTTGGCGATGAAATCGTAAACATAGACTTTTTTTTTTGGAACTAATATTGAAAGTCTGGTCCATGCTCATGACCTCCATGCGACGGTTTTGCACCTTTTGGGCTTCGATCACACTAAGCTAACCTACCGACACGCCGGACGAGATTTTCGGCTTACGGACGTTTACGGAAACGTCGTTCACGACATTATTGCGTAAGCGATTCTTTTCATCGAGTTAATGATGAGAGCAGAAAGCGTCTGTTTGCCCGGTTTATTTTGCCGATGTGTCGGCGGGGGGCGCTTTGCTCCGTGGACTTGGATATTATTCGATGCTATCCGGGGGTCTTCGCCTCAATTTCGCTTAGGCTCACTGAAGTCTCGACCACCCGGCTAACCGCTGTGATCCCTTCGGGATCGGGCTATGACCTTTAACGACGATCATTCTAGCTACATAGGTTAACTTTAGAGATTGATTGCCATTTCGAACTGGCTAATCTCGACTTCTTTGAATCCGGCAGAGCTCATGAATTCGGGGGCATGGTCGTCGGGCAATGCGATTGGAGTCACAAGAGCTTTTTCGGGATACATGGCTGCGATTGCCTCTACTAATTTCTTTGCTTTGCCTGAGTTTCGGTTTGCCGCTTTTGTGAAGAGCGACCAAAGGATTATGCGCTCCGGGATGGTGTCGGTTAACAGCGCAAATGCCTCATTTTCTAGGTTCACCCCTTTCATAGGAGTTCCCTTTAGGCTGAGGGTTTCTGGTCGGTAATCCCACGGAAGATCATGATCACATTCGATCACTTGTTGACGAATGACGATTGACGGATCAATGATCTCAATCTTTGCTTGGGCTCCTGCACTGGGTTCTCGTCGGTAGCCAACAAGTCTTCTAGTCTGGGAGAATCCAACGCTCTCATATAGACCGATTGCTGAAGGATTCTGTTCGATGACCTCGAGAACGAGGCGGTGGTCATTGCGCTTTCTCGCCTCCTCAATCACCAAGTTCATCAGATGTTGACCGACGCCTTGCCTCCGAAAAGCAGGAGCAATCGCCATTGCAGCAACTCGCGAAGTCCAACCTTGGCGGGCGATGAGACAGACCGCGGCAGAATCATCGCCATCTTTCAGAATGATGCTGGCTTGGGAATCCAGACCTTCGGGTCGAAAGCGTCGATCGAATCCTGGTCCATCAATATTGAACGGCATGACGTAGCCTTCGAAGCAAGTTGACACCACTTCCGCAAGTTGGGATGCGGTGAATTCGATCGCTCGATGTTCGTTTAGCTTGGCGGGGATCATTGGTAGATAGTACCGGTCACCAGTTTGGAGTTGTTCCGGGTTCGTGTTGGTTTTGATTGCTACGCTTTGCGTTAGCGAAGGTCATTTATTGCCGCCGTAACGGCGGGGTCACTTCCCATTAACTGATCGTGCAGCTTGGGTGGTTGACCGTTCCTCGGACTTTTGAGGATTCTATTGCTTTCCGGGGGTCTCCGATGGTGCTTCGCCGGAGGCTCGCTTCATCTGCGACCACCCGGCTAAGTGCTGCGATCCCTCCGGGATCAGACATAGGTTCGCGACAGTAGTCGATGCAAAGCCGAGAAGTTTTGGTTGTTCGTCACTTAGGGT
>JAYUOQ010000240.1:0-10761 GCA_043760685.1 Armatimonadota bacterium
GTTTACTGCTGGGTATTAGAGAAGCTCAAATTCTCACGACCTGTTACCGCGACACCCGAAGCTTCTAATTCTGAAGCGCTAGGGTGAAGTTCTCCCACGTGGCCACAATCAATTAATTGATTGTGGCCTTTTTCATGTCCCGAAAACCCCATGCTATCAGGGAATGGCGGGTCGCTGGCAAGTGTAGTCCGAAGTTGAATATTCCTCGGAGAGGAAGCACAGGTACTTGCTGCACGAAGTGCAAAAAACGGATGAAAACTCCAGACCTCAGTCCGGTCAAGATGTCATCCTCATCTATCGCGGCTTCAGAACTTCGCGAATTTGCAATACTAGCAAATAGCGCCAGCCCGGCAGAGCTTCCCAAAATCGCATGGTGATCAGTTCCAGTAGTGGATACTTCTTCGTTCTGGCCGAGACCATAAAAGGCTGAAGATTGGACGCCAAATCTCCCTTTGTTCTTACTAAAGCTTTGCCGTCCTTTTGGAAGGATTTGACTTCCTCAATGTTACTCCTCCTAAGTTCACTCAAAAGACCGTGAAGGACTGAAATAACTCTCGCATACTGAGGCAGGTTCCCTTTCTGCATCATGACTAAAGTGTTCTGAGCATCCGCTGAGTACTTAATATGCTGAGATTTATAGTCTTTGTTTTCCATCGTCCTTGATCCAGGTGTCCATTATACATGAAGATGCCAAATGGCTTTGCGTTTTATTCATAATCCCCGACAATGCGACTTGATATCTCGATTCTACTGATGGTCATCAGAGCTTAACTTTAGAACCACAGTCTTAAACGCACATGATTCGCAATTCTCAAAGATATTCTGTGATGCCACTTATCCGCCAAAAAATCTCGACAATTTCGATTGGTGCGGGAAATGCGCTGAAGTTGCAGAGCCTTTTCATTGCTTCCAGGATGGCGTTGCGGCACTCTGCCGCAAAAATTACCAGCTTGGAACTGTAATGAAATCAGAATCGATTGCAATCGAAATACAAATAGTAGAGGCGAGCCAATGAGTGGCAACCTCTACGAAATCGTCACTTTGAAAATCCTCAAAGCCCTTGAACAAGGCGTTGTCCCGTGGCGTAAGCCGTGGAAGGATCAGACTATGCTTCCGGTGAGTGCCGTAAGCAACAAGCCGTACCGAGGCGTGAATGTCTTGCTACTTGGACTCTCACCCTTCTCAGACCACCGTTGGATTACCTTCAAACAGGCTGAAGAGCTTGGAGGAAGAGTTAAACCTGGTGAAAATGGATCAATGGTGGTTTTTTGGAAACAGTGGCAGAAGAAGGACGAGGATGAGGAAAAACCGCCGAGGTCGATTCCCGTTCTCAAATACTTCACCGCGTTCAACGCTGAACAATGTGAAGGAATTGGCTTGCCACCCTTGCCTCAACTTGGACACCTCACTGACGAGCACCGGATAAGCAGGGCTGATGCCTTGATCGACTCAATTCCTAGACCTCCCTTTATTGAAGAGAAAGGAGACGAGGCATGGTATTTGCCAAGCCAGGACCTGATACGCATTCCAAAATTGGCATCGTTCGACTCTATCGATGCATACTACTCCGTGAAGTTTCACGAGTTAGGTCATTCCACCGGGCATACGTCAAGGCTGAACAGATCAGGAGTTATGGAACGGGTCCATTTCGGATCCGAAGACTACAGCCGCGAAGAGTTGGTTGCGGAACTCACCGCTGCCTTCTGTTGCGCGACGGTTGGAATAGACAATACGGTCGAGACAGACTCAGCTCCCTACATCCAATCTTGGATGAAAGCGTTGAGAAATGATCCCAAAGCGATTGTCACGGCAGCCGCACAAGCACAGAAAGCCACGGACTACATCAAAGGAATTGAGTATTCAGCGGCTTAACAATCACAAACCCTCATGTCAGTCATGAGGGTTTTTCTTAGTGAAAGAGGCCCGGAGCGAGAAAGAGAAGTACAAAAAGAACAAGGGCCGCGAGTACCCAGACATGAGAGAGAAGTTCAGACCTGAAAGCTTGTTTGTCTAGGAACGAGGCACACGACTTGCACACAATGCGCATGCCAAAGCTAGACTGAATGGCACTTAGGCGATAGGGAGTGTAGCGTTTGCGAACGTATTCTCCAGTCTTTACCTTGCGCCGGATCAGTCTCGTGTCATTTGAAATCTTACGTCCACATAAATAGCAGTTGGGCATAGTACAGACATATAACTCGCTAAGTTTAAACACAAGACGGAGAGCGATTACACAACGAGATAGAATGCAAGTATTAGTCAAAATTGGATTCGGTACTTGAAACGTGATCGCCGAGAGTCTAGGATAGACTCAAATGACACGATCAGATTACAGGTTCAACCTGAAGATGCTTTGGACCGTCATCGCCTGCCTCCTTTTGGTCGTGTTACGTAACATCGCTCATACATATTGCGATCCAGAAAACTTCTGCGGAAGGTTTGTTCCAGGAGCGACGACTCAACAATCTTTAGTCAAAGCATTTGAGATTGCTGTGTCAGAGAACGATCAACAGCAACTCATACATCTCTCGGAAAACGACGCGAATCATCAAAGCATTGCCGAACTTTTGACGATTGTGGCCCGAAAAAATGTCGTGTTGTCACTTGAACAAAATACCGAGGCCACATACTTCGCGTGGATTCACGTCCATGATTCAATTTCAAACGGAAAGTTGCTTACCGTCCCCATAAGACGGACTGTGGGAAGATGGTTCTTAGATCCTAGTTGATCTGGACAAGGCGCAACCCTGTCCAGATAAGCGGTTGACTAGTCGCGAATGTGGAAGTAGTAGAAGCGTGCACCTGGCATAAATGCCATGACCTTCCTAAGCGTCCAAACCTTGTTTGATGAGTGCTGGGCGTAGGTTATGTCGTTGCCGTTGTTCGATAGAACGATCATCATGTGATCTAGTGTCCCATCAGGTGTTCCAGGCGGTGTCCCACCTGGACCCCAGTCTGCGCCGATTACGTCGCCCGGTTGCAGACCATGCCAATCCGAAATAAAGTAGCCGCGACCCGATACCTGAATAAACCACTTCATGTAATCAGCGTTTATCCAAGTATAGCTAGCCGGACGACCCAAGTCGTAGGGCCACCAACGATCTGTTCGATTACGGTTAAAAATTGTATCGTTAACTACTTGCCAACCACCTGCTCGAAGGCATTGAGAGACAAAGTTAGTACAGTCGTTCGATTCCTGATGATACGCATTGTTGGGAAGCCATACATACGTCCAAGCGTAATTTACAGCCGCATAGCGGTTGTAAGCGAATACGAAAGGCGTGGTCATTAGAATGACCAGCACCATTGCCAGTTCTTTCATGTTTTTCCTTTTAGGACCGGCAGCTTTTGACCGCCGGTCGGTTTTCGTTGGGCGGAGTTTCCTCAGTATTTCTCCGAGGGTGGTAAACCGCTTTATGGGATTATACACAAAAAAGCCCCGTCTGTGTGTTCACAGACGGGGCTTGGAAGGTTTTTTAACCTTACCCCTGCAAACAATGATTACCACATCACCGAGAGCGACGAAAACCACAGGAAGTATCCTGGTTGATTTTAGGGCGCGATGAATTCACAACGAGCCACCAATTAGTATACAGCATCTGTAAAAATCTGACATCATTCCTAGCGTATGAAAGGTGTAAATCCAATCATGCGGGTTCAAGCCACCTCCTTCATCTGCAAGAAGACTTCCAGTTGATGATGTGTAATTCTTCGGGAACGACCTATCTGGATTGAGGCGATTTCACCCCTATCGAGAAGCCTATAGATATGGGCCCGGGATAGCGATAGTAAGCTGCTTGCCTCCTTCACCGTGTAGGCGAGCTTTGGTTTGACTGCTTCTGTTTCCATACTTCGAGTTTCCATGGCTGTCCACTGATCCACCCATCACCAGCAACCTTCTTTAGGGAAGGCTAAAGAGAATCAGACCGCTTTCGAGATCGACGTGGAAATAAGGCGACCTAGGTTCACTCGGAGAAGGTCTTGAGCAGGGCTTATTGGCCTCGTATAATTCACCTCGGTTACACCGTCAGCCGCGTGTCCAACGTGTTCCTTCATCGTGGTTGAGGACACGTCAGGGCAGAGCTTCTCGATCCAGTTGATATGAGATAGGCGACCATCGTGCGGACTCATTTCCGATGGAAGCTTTGCATCCTTCACAATGGTTCTCCAGGTCGCGTAGACGAGCTTTTTCATTCGAGGCTTGTTATCACTCATTGCAGGCCACAAATAGGCTTCTTGGGGCTTTCCAAAACAAATAGGGAGTAGTGTTTCAGCGAGTTCAGGGCACATCACTACGGTTCGCTTCTTTTCGCCCTTAGGTAGACCTACTCGTTGCCTTCCCTTTTCATCCAAGAGAACCGCCTGATCGACGTAGATCAGTCCTTCGACAAAGTTGACCTGGCGGACGGTAAGCGCCATTTGCTCAGAAAGTCGAAGACCACTCAGAAGGAAAACCGCAAGTACCGCGCGGCGAGAATTATCCAGCTTCTCAGAGTTTAATGCTCTCATTGCTTCATTGGGAGTTATCGCTACGGCCTCTCGTATTGATGCAGAGTCGATACTAAGGCGGAACGGATTACCCCAAATCATCGGAACCTTTCGGTATGGTGAGACCGCTTGATTGAATGCTCGTACTAGATCGGATCGAAGAACTTGGCGAGTTGCATGACCAACCCCTTCTTCTCGCAGCTTCTTGTAGAACGCTTTTACCTCCAATGGGTCAATTCTTGTAAGAGGTACGTTCGCCCAGCGCTTGGCAACATACTTCTTAAACCTCCCTCGACGATAGGCAATTGTCTTGGCATCAAGGGTATCCGGCCAGTCATTCTGGGCTAGCCATTCAAACCATTCACCAAGCGTTACCTCTTTAACTGCCAGGGCGAGAGCCTTGTCTTCATCTTTGATCAGTGACCGCAGGAAGTCTTTGCCCTCCTTCTGTGTTGAGAAGAGCCGAGATATTCGACGTTTGCCGCCCAAGCCATCCTTGACCACGGTTTGTACACGCCATTTGCCCTTGTGTTTCCCCGTCTGAATAAGTGAACAAGAACCGTCTCCGTGCGCCGCTCTCAATCTCATAAATGATGTTGTACACCACGATTTTTGAGAGACCGGGTTCAAAGTGAGAGACTTTAGGAGAGACTAAAGTTTGGAGAATGGAGGCTCTGTTTGGATTCCAAACTACTTTGAACTCAGGAACTGGAGCCTCAGACGGGAATTGAACCCGTGACCTCTTCATTACCAATGAAGTGCTCTACCGCTGAGCTACTGAGGCATAGGAGTGAGTGAAGATTATACCATTTAATATGTGACTTGGCTTGTCCGGATTCGATTGGATCCACTCCTCCGTCTTGCCATTCATCGATAAATTGCTTGACGGAGAGAATGGCAAGCCACCTCCTTTGGATGCTTCGCATCTCACAGCGAGGAGGATAAAGAAAGCTGTCAGCTATCGTTGGTAAACCACTGGGTTCAGATCGCTTGCCGCCATATCACCAGCCTTCAGACCAGGAAACCATGTAGCAAGATCCGCTTCTCGAGATGCGCTGTCTGGCGGAGTAATGATCGCCCCATCTTCAAAGTAGATAACCGTCATGACTTCTCGAGTGGTCGTAGTCGAGGCATTTCCGCACGCACCGTGGATAGTCCATCCGTTATGGAAGGTCGCATCTCCCGCACTCATGTCTCCCGCAAATGCTACGTTGTAGCCACGTTCTTTGATCAGACCTTCAAGTTGGGCATCTGAATCGTCGGAAATATTGAGCGCACCAAGGTATCCCAACTCTTGGGACCTGTCTGCAAACCGCATCGTCCCCATGTCCGCCTTTGCGTCAACCAGAGGCATCCACATCGTCACACACTTGACTCCGTCAAGCGGCCAGTATTGTTGATCCTGGTGCCAAGGGGTTGGACCACCGCCTGCCTCTTTGTACAAAGCCTGATCGTGATAAAGCCGGACGCCATCAACTCCCATTAGGTCCGCCGCGATCTTGGCAAACCGCTTTGCCAATGTGTATTGCCGAACTCCTTCGTCGCCAACCCACAGGTTCATGTTCTGAATAAATGCCTTTCCGTAGGTGTCGCGCTCGCTCAAAGGCTTGTATGTCTTGGCCATTTCCTCGGTTGAACTGGTAATCAATTGCCGATATGCCTGTACTTCTTGGTCTTTAGCAACACCACGAAGAAGAATGTGCCCATTCGTTTGGTACGCCTTGATTTGATCGTCAGCCAAATCGTATGGTTGAGAAAGGTCAGGAAAATGTGATGTGGGAGTCATTTGGTCTAGTTTGTGCTATCTTTCGACCATAATTGAATAGTCAGTTTGGTGAAATTAATGTCTAAAATGGGAAGTATGCATCGGCACCACCGCCTTATCACCTCTCCGGTTCAAACCGAAGTTGGGTCGATTTTGTTGGCGGGGCTCCACCTTTTTGGACAGGGCGTGAACTCAACCGGTAAGGCTCGCGTGTTCGACGGTGCGGCTCTCGTCCTGGTCACCCGTGGCGAGGGAGTTTACAAAGATTCCCGAGGCAAGAGGACTCCAGTCAAAGCAGGAGACGCGATCCTCGTCTTCCCCGGCATGGCTCACTGGTATGGTCCCCAAAAGGAACAAGTTTGGGACGAAATCTACGTTGCGTTCGACGGTCCAATGTTTGCGCCTTGGTTCACGAGTGGTCTGCTTGACCCCGATTTTCCAATTCGACATTTGGGCGATCAGATGGATTCCAAGGGATCGTGGCTCATGCTTTGGATCGAACAATTCGCCGATCTGAAATCCCAATCAAAACAAATTCAGGCAATGACGTCCTTGGTTCAGTTCTTGAGCGAAATTGCCCTTGGCGACGGCAATCAACACAAACAATCCGACGATTGGCTCGCCCGGGCAAAGGGGCTTCTTAGCCATGATCTCAAGGGCGACATTGATCTAGAGCGCGTAGCAAAGGACCTCGCTTCAAGCTACGAGGCTTTCCGAAAACGGTTCCAATCCCATGCCGGCATGGCGCCAATGCGATACCGCAACGAGCGACGCATCGAATCCGCCAAGCAGATGATTCGCTATTCCTCGCAGGTCAGTAACCGTGAGGTCGCGGACGCTCTCGGGTTCAGCGATGAATTCCATTTCAGCAAGCGATTCCGGCAGATTGCCGGCGTAACTCCGAACGATTTTCGAAGATCAGTCAAGTAGGCAATAGATTTCGCTATGCTGAATCGACTAACTGATTGAGCATGATATCTATTCGGAGGTTGGTGTTTGCAAATTGGCGACGACCGGAAACAGAGGCTTCGGCCTATGTTTCCGAAATCTATCGCTACGTTTACGCCCGCATAAACCACGCCGAACACGCGGAGGACATCGCGATGGAGGTACTCCACGCCGCGACTGCAGGTGACAAGCCCGACGACTTGAGGGCGTACATGATCGGGATTGCGCGGCGAAAAGTCGCCGACCATTTCCGACAAAACGCCCGGGTCCAGCCGATAGCTGGGACAGAGGAACGGTTCGAAACCGGCAACTCAGACGAGTTCCTGAGAATTCAAATGGTGTTGGAGCGACTGGCAGACAACTATCAAGAAAGTTTGGTCCTCAAGTACGTCTGCGGATTCTCGAGCGATGAAGTCGCTCAGATGCTAGAAACGACGCCCAGCGCAGTGGACAATACCCTGCAGAGGGCGAGAAAGGCCTTCGCGGTCGAATGGAACATGCTCAACGGTGATGACAATGAATGAAAATCAAGTTGAAAACTTGCTGAGCCAACATGGCAACGAGATCGAAGCGAGGCGCCAGCCCAAGGTCGTGAAACGCCGCACTACTTGGAAACCAATTCTGGTAACTGGAACTGCAATGGTGGCAATTACTACGTTTTTGTTACTGCCCAGGAATGCCGAAGCCGCTCGAATACAGGGAATGCGTAACGCGCTCAAAGGAGTCCAGTCTATGGAGTATTGGGGACATATCCGATACAATGGCAACAGTTGGAATGAATTTGTTCACCAGATTCGTCAGGGTGATCTTGTCTGGGCAGAAATTGCCAAGTCGCGAGCTCTGAGAGTAACTTACATTTCAAATCACGAGGATGTTATGATGAATTGGGAACGCCTCCCTTTCGTTACGATCTCCAAAGCGAACATTGACGACTTCTATGGTGAAGATGACCCTCTAAAGATTGCTATCGCGAACTATACGGGAAATAATGTTTCGGAGCAATATGACGTCAAGACCGCCGACTCAAAACCGATTGATGGCCACGCGACTTACACGCTTTCTTATGTCAGCAAGGAACCACCGAGCAATTCGATCGACAAGACGACCAAAGACAAGCAGTCATTTCAAATTGTAGTTGACGCTGCGACAAACTTGCCGATCGAATCGAAATATCGAAGGGAAGAAAAGGATGTCGTTGGCGACATCAAGTATCGCTATGTTTACAATCGGCAATACAGCCAATCCCTCTTTAAGATGACCTCCCAAAAGCCAATAATTTATTCAGACAAAGAACGAAAGAGGTTAACAGATAAGTGGATGAACGAAAAGAGTGAGGCCGATTTTGCGCCGATCTATTCGGCGACAATCTCTCCCGAGGGAACGATTTGGATTGCTTTTGGCGTGAAGAATTATGAAGAAGTCTCATCCATACCCACAGAAATTACCGGCGACAATAATGTCAAATATGTCATCGGAACAGAGCAACCATACGCTTGTCAAGATTCAAACAGCGAAACTCACGGAGAATTCAGCGGCGTGGTTTTTTCACCATTCATTCCAATTTATGATCAGAGTGCTGTACCCAAAACGGCTCAAATAAAATATGGTCTGAGAGCAACGAACAAAAAACCCGAAAGTGACCAGGAAGCTAAGTTCAGCACAGTCAAACTTGGCCTTGATTCTTGGAATATTCCAAACTACTTTCCTGCTTTTAACAAGGGAAGAGACATGTTAACGTTTCCGATAGATTTTTGGCGTTCCAGGGCTGTGGCGAGACGGGAGCTTGGTGATGTGCTTGGTGCGGCTAAGGCATTTGAGCAGCAAGCCGAAGCCTACAAGAGTTTTGTCGAATACGGAGGATACAAGCCGCTCTTGGAAGCAGCGAAGTGCTACGAAATCTTGGGGATCCTTGATAAAGCAAAAGCATTGCGGGTTAGAGCCGCTGAGTTGCAACGAACAAGAGTTCGCTAAATTGCTCGCTCGAATTCATTCCACTGCTCTTCGGAGAGACCTCCGAAGAGCGAGACTCCGCTCGCCCCACGCTTGAGCGCAATCTTCACGGCGGACTCTAGCTCACCCGCCTTAAAGTCAGGGACATACAGTCCGGCATAAATTGGAATCTTCACCGCCCCAATGTTCTCCCGCATACAATCGCCAATCCACTCGATTCCCTGATCATAAAAGCTGTTATAGATCATCGGGCAGACGGCGTCGAGCGGCCATTTATCCCAATCCTGTCGACAAATCTTCCGGGCTTGCGAGGGAGTTGGGAAGACCGCGGCAGTCACCGGTTTCTTGGCGTTATGAGCCGTCTCTACCAATCGATTTACTAGCTTCGTCACGGAGTCATATCGGAAGTGAAGCCATTGCTGGTTGTGAGCGGGGTCGGTCATTTCCAACGGATCCTCGCCATAAACGTCCTTGTAGGCTTTGCGCGTCGCCTCGGAATAGTCGAAGTCATAGTCGGCCATTTCCTCGGTTTGATCCAGCCCGTACTTTCGCCAAAGAGCTTTGGGCAGGATGACATCGGGATAGCGAACGTAGTCGAGGTGCACTCCATCGACCAGAGGATTTGTCGCCAATTCGTGCACTCGTTCGGCTAAGTACTCGACTACATCCGGGTTGACAGGCGACACCCAGCGGTAGTAATCAACGTACGGTGGATGGTCGAAGCAGCTTTTGCCCGACCGACTAACTTGGAACCACTCCGGATGATTATCTCGAATCCATTGTTCACCACGATTGGTCGTCCACATCCAAGCATGCATCTCCAGCCCAGCTGCTTTGATAGCCTCGCACTCGGGTTCATGGATGCCGTGCTCCAAGAAAACGCCCGTAATGCCTCGGCTTGCGAGCTTAGAGTACTTTTCCTTCAACTCTTGGGCAGTTGCAGACCGAGATGGGCCGGTCCAGATCCAATACTTGCGAGGTGACATAGTGAGAGAATACTTCGGTGTTGCCCGATATCGAATCTCGACACGCAAAAGAGCGACCAGCATTCAATGAATACTGGCCGCTTTTGAATAGCTTTATGAGGAGACAGCGTAGCTGTATTCGTTCACATTTTGAGCATTGTACTTCTTAAGGATGACCTCAACCGAAGCTCGCTCAACGTCGGCAGGAAGGTTAATCCCCAAGAGCGCACCACCGTTCTCAAACGTTTCGGTGTATGAGTGGATTGCGTGATCAGGAACCCCTTGGTCCTTCAAGTAACCAAATGCTCCACCGGCCATTGCGCCTCCAGCAGTTGCCGCAGCAGCACCTGTAAGGGCCATTGCCAAGGTACCACCACCCACGACGAGTCCAATTCCTGGAATGAACATTGCGGCTAGGGCGGCAGCAACGCCAACACCTAGTCCGATTCCTGCGCCTTTCCCGGCTCCAGCCATTGCGTCTCCGGCGGTAGTCGTGGAAAGTCCCGTCTTAGCGGACAAATCGCCTTTGTCGTTTACATCGTCAACGATCTGATCAGTTCTCGTATTGTCATTCCAGTTCGTGTCCCGTTCCATTGTGGAATCAACATTAGTATTCATGTCCGCACCAGAAACTGCCGCATTGAT